>JAQBBT010000138.1:0-2863 GCA_032125915.1 Nitrososphaerota archaeon | reverse complement strand
CTCCTATCGCCCAAATTAATTTAAAATTAGTTTATTTTAAATATTTAATTTTGTAATATCATTTTATTACAATTTCTGAAATTCATATTTTCATAGTGTGAATTTTGGAATAGTCGTTTTTCCCTTTGTTATGTGTATTTTCGTCAGAATTGATTTTTCCTCAAAATACGGCATATTTTTTGTTCAAAATGAACTTGCAGAACCTTATCCATTTATGAATTAACATAAAATATGAAAGTCTTACATGTTGATGATTCTCCTGAAATTTGTGAATTGTATTCAGACATGTTTACTACAGATCATCACACAATTAGAAGCATCAATGATGGAAAAGAAGGCTTGTCACTCGTACTCAAAAATGATTATGATTTGATTTTATTGGATATGTGTATGCCACAATACAGTGGGATGGACTTTCTTCGTGATTTAACAAAACAAAGATCTTCTGAGTTGAGAAAAGTAGTAGTTGTCAGTGTGCTGAAATTCAACGAAAATCAGATAAAAGAATTATTAAAATTTGGAATCCATTCAGTTGAAGGAAAGCCTACAGATCTTCAAAAACTTGAGATTATAAAGAAAAACATATGGCTTAGATAAAAACCGACAAATTTGAATCCAATGTAACCATCAAAAGTATTTTAGTCCTGCCAATAATATCACAATTTCAAAATTTTAAGAAGATTTTCAAAACTATCTCGTGATTGTTCCTGTTTGTAGATTCTTAAAACTTCAATAATTTTCTCTTTGGAGGGATTCTTGTAAATTCTTTGAACCTTTTTTGCTATTCCTGAACCAATAAAAATTGCTTGAGTGATTGATGTTACATTTGATACTCTTCTCTTAGTACTAGAGCTTTCAAAATCAATCAAAGTAGACTTTGTGGCTCCAACTATAACATGTTTTGATATACTACTTAATTCTCCATGATCAAACCCTATTTGATCTAATCTAAAACAATCCTCTAAAACAGTTTTAACTGTAGCCTTTAATTTTTTAGCACTACCTACTCCACTTAGGGATTTCATCCAATTACTAATTTTTTCTCCTTCAAGGTATTCCATAATAACAAAATTTTTACTAGAATCAAAAAGTTTGGGACCAACATTTACTGTATTTACTAATCTGAGAAGTTTAGCTTCACTTTTCATTTCACTTCTCTGAGAATCCAACCTTCTAATCTTTAATGCTACTTGCTTATTTCCCCTTTTTGCTAAAACAACTACTCCAACGTATCCCTTTCCTAAAATCTCTAATTTGCCAATTGTGGTAGGTCCAGTGAATGAAACTGATTTAATTTTTAATTTTTCCAACTCCAAAATTCTAGAGTTAAGTTGACGTTTTGTAGATCTTGGATATCCAAGAATAGTTGAGTAAGGTTCTTTGGAAAATTTCTTAATTGAAATGAAAGATTGTGTCATTAGTTGAGATTAGATCCTTTGATACCTCTTTAATGGATTTTGATAAATTTTTTGTGCCTAGAGACACCTTAAATCCTTTCTTAAAATCATCTTGAAGACCCTTGGGTATGCCTGTTTGTAGATTATTTTTTAAAAACTGTGATAAAAATTTCACAACATCAGGATTTTTTCGTTTTTCTAATGACACAATTTTTCTATCACCATTTATCCACATTAGTTCAGTTTTTGAGATATTTTTTGAAATAAAACTACGGCAATCATCTGCTCTAAAAAATTCTGGACCAATTTTAGAATATTTCTTAGGAATTATCGGAGATTCAAGCAGGAATAGTAGGTAAGCCTCTTTTTTCTCGTCTGTATAAGATGTACTTCGTAAAACCTTGAAACCTCCAATTTCTAGCTGAGTCTTCAAAGAATTATTGGCTCTTTTTATTTGACCCCAAATAATATCTGGACTTCTAATTTTAAAGTTAAATTTTACTACTAGAACATTTTCTAAATTATTTTTAGAAATATTAGATTTTTTAGGTTTGAAAAATTTCAAGGATGGTTTAATTTGAAATGCTCTACAATTTAAAATAAATTTACCAATATTTTCTACTGATATTGCAGCAGCTAGGTTTCTATTACTATCAATAGGATCAATAATTGTAATAGGAGTTTCAAATTTAGTTGATGTTTTTCCTATCATTTGATTTTCTTTTATTTTTGCAATAGATTTTACTACATTTTCAAAACTACCAAAATTTAAAATCAACACCTCAGATACATATCCACTAAATCCTTGTTTTGCCATTTCTGCACCATAGATGTCAACAGATTGAAGAAATGTTTTGAGTAGTCTCACTTCATCTTGCATTTTTGGTGAAAGAACTTTTTTCATATATTTTGTATGAAATGGAGATCTGTCTGCTGCACTCTTCCAGTTTCCCAATTTTACATCATAACAAGGAACTACATTGATCTTTGTATCCTTAATTTTAGCCTCAACATAGGGGTGTTCTGAATATCGAACATATGGATTATATTTTTTCATTGATGCAAAACCAATTTTTTTTGAAATTTCTACAAATTTCTCTTCTGAAGTTTCTTTTTTGAATTTTATGAAAATGTCTACATCTGCATTTTTGGATAACCATGTATCTTTTGCAAAAGAACCGCCAAATTCTAAATCAATTACTTGTGGAAATTTTTTCAATTGATCTTTAACTAATGAGAAAGCCAAATCAGCAATTTGTTTTTTTGATGTTTCTAAAGATTTTGAAGGAATTACGGATTTTTTTACTTTGGAAATTATTTCTTTCATTATTTTGCTTTTATCTCCTCTAAATCAGAATATACTGGACCTTGTGGAGTAAGAACACTCTGTTTAAGCTTAATTTTTGATATTTCCTGGGATCCAAACTCATATGTTTCAAATTTTTCCAATTCTTTACTTATGTCAC
>JAQBBT010000137.1:0-4664 GCA_032125915.1 Nitrososphaerota archaeon | reverse complement strand
TGCAAAATTAATTGAGACTTTTACTAATCTGTTAAAACAAGATTCAAAGTATTGCAGAAAAAGTTCAAAAAAATACTTCTCAGATGATTGCAAATCAAGAATTCCTTTCACAATCCCAAGTATCAGAATCAGTTCTCAATTTGTGTGACGATGAGATTGCAAAAATCATTAATGGCAAAGTAATTCCAGGGGACAGAGTATTTTATCCAGTAAAGCCATACATTGGAACCACCACTCCAAGTGTCCACCAGCCAGACTTTACAGGAAAATCAATTGTATTTACTATAGATGCTACTGACAAGACAGACTCTGATAGAGTCCAGTATTTGGCCCAGCATGTTGTGAAAAATGGAGGCAAAGTTGCCTGTTTTATCTCAGAGGCCACGCCTAAAGACCTTCAGGAAGCCATAAGCAACGCGTTTCACGCTCATGTGGTAAA
The DNA here is from genome assembly GCA_032125915.1 of Nitrososphaerota archaeon. Classification (GTDB taxonomy): domain Archaea; phylum Thermoproteota; class Nitrososphaeria; order Nitrososphaerales; family Nitrosopumilaceae; genus Nitrosomaritimum. Next base: position 4,225 of record JAQBBT010000137.1, on the reverse strand, counting down.
TATCAAAAATCCCGAGGAGGTTGCAAAGTGGCTAAACACTGCAAACACCAACCTAGGCAAAATTCTAGCAGTAGTTCATGTTACAGGCAAATTACCTGAAATCTCAAAATTAACAGAGTTATCAATGGCAGGATGGGAGGAGTTGGTTGAAAAATTCATCACAACACCAGCAACTGTTGCCCAAAGAGTATTAGAGCACTTTGTTCCAGGCGGTACAAAAGATCCTCGACTTTACAAGGATGCAGCAGGTGCCATGATGATTATAGGTCCTGATTTACCATTAGGAAGAAAAGTAACAGGAACACAAAGAGCTCAAGTCGAAGTATTCCGTGGTGCACTAAGACCATTTACAACTACAGTAAACCAAGAGCTTAGTGATGTTCTCAAATCAAAGATTAGAATATTTTCAGTGTTCCCAGGATCAGTTGCAGGAGCAGAGCCAAACAATGAAAACATTGCTCAAGCATTAAATTTCCTAGTATCAGACGGTGCAGCTTCATCAGCTGAAGTTACATTTTGTGTTGATGAATCAAGATAGGAATGAAAAAATTCTCAGAGTTGCGAGTAGGAGACAAGTTTTTCTCAACGTGTAGTATTTCAGAGAAGGAGCTTGATGAATACTTTAACTTTTCTCGAGTAAAAAATGCATTCTTGGAAGACTATGGAAGTAAAAAACAACAGATGGTTTCAGGACGAGCAGCATTGTCTAGAATGGAAGGAGAGTTTACACGGCTCAATCAAATTTATGGAAATCACATTATCTTTGTTGGAACAGATGGGGATCCTGAATGGGAAAATAGAAGCACGAGATTTCTCAAACCACTTCACACAGATGAAGTGTTAAAAATCCAATACACAGTTTCTGGAAAAGAAGACATTGATGGTGACTATGGAAAGATTGCAGTAGACTTTGAGGGAACAAATCAGTATGGAGAAATAGTTCTAATCTCAAAGAAAAACTTGTATAGAATCAAAAAAGAACCACCAAGGAAAAATTAAAACTGGAGAGCCTACTTGTCTCTCCAGCCTCCAATAAGTTGAAACCTAGGAGACAAAAATCTATTTCAAAATTAGTATAAAAGCAGCAGATTTTGAGGTTAAACTCGTAAAGTTTCGCTATTGTGTATTTAGTTATTTATTAAATGAAAACTATCACTCAATGAATCAAAGAACATTTTGATGGCAGCTGCAATAATTACTACAGAAACTAGAATCTGCAAGAATTTTTCGTTAATGTCAATTGATAATTTTGCTCCGACTAGTCCCCCTGCAAATGATCCTGCACCTAGCAATCCTGCTTGAAGAAAATCAGAATGCCCCAAAATAGTGTGAACGATAACACCAGAAAATGACGCAAATAACAAAATTAACTGAGAAGTTGGTGCTGCCTTTTTCATTGCCATCCCCATTCCAACTACCATTAGAGGGACAAAGATTATTCCGCCGCCAATTCCAAAAAAACGCAGAGATAATCCCTGCAAAAAAGCTTGCACCCACTGCAAATATCATCATCTGTTTTGATAGATTTTTTTCTTTGCTCTCAATTTTTTTTCTCAAAAAAATGTAAATTGCAGATGCAATCAATACAAATCCAAATAAAATCTTAAAAAGATCAGGTGCGACATCGCTTGAAATGTATGCCCCCAAAACAGTTCCAGGAATTGTAAGTAGGCCAAGTTTTAATCCAAGTGAATATTCAATCCGTTTTTGTCTAGAGTATAAAATTGTAGATGCTGCAGCATTACTAAATGCTGCAAAAAGACTATTACTAGCTGCAAGTGTTGGAGAAAATCCAAAAAATGTCAAAACTGGAACTACAATTATACCACCACCCAATCCAATCATAGAGCCCAATACTCCTGCTGCAAACCCTAAAGGAATGAGCCATAGCTGATCAATTATCATAAACGTCAATCAGAGAATATTATTGTACATTATAAGCTAGTCGTAAATCATGAGATTTTTTTCCTCAAGTAGACTATGAAGATTGTGCACTGAGCGATGAACGTCCTCTTCTGTTTTAGCTCCTGCACATACCAATTTGCCAGAAGAAAAAACAAGAATAACGGTTTTTGGATCTACCATCCGATGTATCAAGCCTGGAAATTGTTCTGGCTCATACATGCTTCGCGGTAATGTTCTTGCAGCTTGCTCCAAGTAAACTCTACCACCAAGATTGATAGATGAAACAATATTTTGAATGGTAACAACTGCCTCCTTTTTTATTTTGATTTTGCCTTTTCTCAATTCTGCAACTACTTTTTTTACTGCATCTCTTGCCATTTCTTCTGATTTTGAACCAGTACATACCATTTTTCCTGTACTAAAAAGCAACGTTGCAGTCTTTGGTTTTTTTAATCTAAAAACAGCTCCTGGAAATAGTTCTGGATTCCATTCTACCTCGGGAAACTTTTTTGTTATGTCTTTTAGGTCAAGTTTTTGATCAATTGTTGCAGATGCAACAACGTTTACGATACTGATTAATGGCTTAGTTTGAGCCATTGTCTTTTTCCTTTAATGAGTCAGACTTGTCAGGAAGCGAAACTATAATGATGTTATCACCCCGTACAAGTATCTTATCAAGATTTTTGGCATCATCTTCAGTTATGTCTTTAGAGTTGGTAAGAATAAGATTCATCCCTTGATCAAAATCTTTTAGATTTCCTTGTATTGTTTTTTTATTTCTGAGTTTAATTACAATAGTTTTATCCAGACAGTCGTTTAATGTTTCAATTATTTCAGAGGACATCTATTCACCACAATAAACCTAATTTTAATTTCTGAGAGCATGTATAATCATTCATGAATTGTACCCAAAGAGACACGAGTCTTTATGGCTCTAAATTGAATTGAATTCCAAAAAATCATCCTGTGACTATTAAGGCGCTCTAGCCTATAAACGAACGTAATATTTTAGATGTTTTAGTTTTTTACTTTTTATGATTTCTACTTTGAAGCATGTCATCTAAAAATATCAAAAATCATCTTGGAGTTACCAACTCATTCATAATAGTTATAGGGGATAGACCAGAGCCCATAATCAGAGATAACTGGAAAGAGATTAGAATTACAAAAATTATGATTAGAATACTGTTATCTACTAAAGATTTTCTAGCAAAGCATGATTAAGTGTACCTTGTTTTAGTGCAAAATTCAGTAATTAAGCCAGTATATATCAGAAGAAAGCCCAACTAAAGCATGTTAAAAAAAGTAATTACAAAACTAAAACTTTGTTTTTCTAAGACCAAAGTACTTGATGACGTAAACGCATCTGAAGAATTTGAAAAAAAGAAAATAGAAGAGAAAAAGTAATGAAGTATAATTGTAAAAATTGTAGTTTTCATTGGGAAGGAAATTCAGATACTTTTGTAAAAGTACTAGTTCATGAAAAGACTCACCTAAAAAATAATGATGTAAAATGATTATTTGTGACAAATGTAGCAACGAACATCATGATCAGTGTATGGGAAAAGCAGGAATGTTTGATTGTGGTTGTAAATGTTTTAAAAAACAGAGTTAGAAATCAGATAAACCATGAATGTAAATTTTAAAAATAATTGACAGTGTTATGGATATTAAATGTAAAAACTGTGGAAAAGAATTTGAACTTTTCATAAATGAATTTTGCTGTAAAGAATGCTCAGAGAAATATTTTATGAGTCCATGACATGGTGTTAGTTTTTTTTTCTGATTGTGATGAATTAAACCTCTAGATCCAAAGCACACCAAATTCTCTCTCATCAAAAAGATGTTTAAAAATAACTAAATTTAGAAAAACAAAATGCAGAATATGACAAAAGTTTTGTGTGATTATTTGAAGATTTAGTTTGGAATGATGAATTTCCAGAGATATCCTTCCGTATTTGTCGTAATCTCTAATAGTAGATCTTTTTGGGCCAATCCATTGATTTCAGATTTGCTCGTAGTTCTTTTGGCCTCTAAATGATGGGTGTTTGCAGCATCAATCCAGTCTGAAACAGATTCAAACCCACCGGGCTTTTCCGCCTCCCAGCATGAACAGACAACAGACTCTATCATAGCTTGATAGATAATTTTAACCTCATCTAGTCGGGATGTAATTGGGTCTACTTGGATTACACCTAACACATACTTTGGAGAGTCAGAAACACCCACCATGTGAATATTTCCTAGATAATGGCCATCGGAGTCTAAAAGTTCAGTCGATGTACAGTATTCAATTGCGTTTTGTATAGATTCATCTGCA
>JAQBBT010000136.1:0-8647 GCA_032125915.1 Nitrososphaerota archaeon | reverse complement strand
CCCATGATCTGCCGTTTTAAATGAGCATCTGCATTGTCCTCACCTGTTTTGTTGTGATTGTATTGTTCTGTTGGTTCATGTGGTGCAAGTTCCTCTAGCCATTTTTCATAATCCTGATGTAAGCCACTTTCATCATCATTTATGAAAACACTGGCCGTGATATGCATCGCATTTACAAGACACAGCCCTTCTTGGATATTGCTCTTGATAACTAATTTCCTAATTTCAGGAGTGATGTTAACAAAGGCCCTTCTAGTTTTTACATTAAATACAAGATATTCTGTAAGGGATTTCACGAATTAAAATAATCATTCTGCCATAAAAATTCTAATAGCAGGCTCAGAACTCAAGATCCTCATCATCAATCATAGGGATAAAAACATCACTGCCTGCAAAGCAGGATTCACTCTGATACTAATTGAGTCTTTCAAGAAGCTTGATAAATGGCCAGTTGCTCAATCATTCAAAATGGTCACAATTGATATGGCAACTTCATTGGAAAGTTTTAGAAGATTTGTCATATCGAGTACCTGTAAATCATATGCTCCCAGAAGCTATTTGGATGACAATGAGGTTTTTGCAGAACGAGAAGAGAATCTTGGTTCAATCTATGTTGAAGCAGCCGATAAAGTTACTCTAAAAAAAATTCGAGACATAACTTTTGTTAACGCAAGAGATGTGCTTGGAATAATATACAATTCAAAAACTGGTAATACTTCGTTAAAGTGGCGTCAGATCAAAAGAGATAATGGGAAAATTACAGGAGAGGCCTCTTCAAACTCGTTAACAAATTTGGCTGAATCAGGTGTTCTTACCTTAGAGTGGGTAGAAAATTATCTAAAGAAAAAAACAAATGAAAAAAAACCTGAAGAAGTTACCAGCTAAACTCTTTTGTCTCTAAATCCTACAGGATTATCATGATTACAAAGATTATTGATGAAAATTCAATCTCTGTAATTCCTGAAGATTCTGATGATTTATTCAATCTTCGACGGATAATCAAAGAAGGCGATACAGTGGTAGGTGACACTACACGGGTAATCAAACAAGATAAGGATTTTTCAAGACCAGATAAAGGGGAAAGAATTAGAGTACGAATTGCGTTAGCAGTAGAAAAAATTTCACTCGATGATGTTTTAGATAGATTAAGAATTGGTGGAACGATTTCTGAATCAAGTAATGAATTGGTACCTAATGGATCACATCATTCAATTATTCTTAAAGTGAGCGATGGTATTACAATTACAAAAAAGATTTGGTTGTCAGTTGAAAAAAAATTAATTGAATCAAATAATAAGCAAACAGGGTTTTTGCTAGTGGCAATTGATACAGGAGATTGTGGTATTGCAAGATTAATGGGAACTCATTTGCAGTTTGTTCCCAATATTTATTCGGGATCTGGAGGAAAAAGATACAAAACTAATTTTAATATTGATAAATTTTTTGAGCAGGTTCAACAAGCAATATTGTCAATAATCAAAAAAGTAGATTCTATTATTATTTTTGGACCTGGAGAAACAAAAAAACGATTTGCAAATTTTCTTCAAAAACCTCCAACTCTGAAATATAAAATTCAGGTTGTAGAGGGAATTGATTCAGGAGGAGAAGATGGAATTTACATCTTTACTAAATCTCAAACGATGAAAGAAATAATGTCTGAAAGCAAATTAGCCAAAGTTTCCTCCATTATTGATGAAATTATGATTATGGCAAACAAAAAAAGCCAAAAATTTACCATGGGGTTTGAAGAAACCTACAAAGCAAACGAATTTGGCGCAGTTGACTCGCTTGTTTTTTCAGAAAAAATAATTCAAACTAATGATGAAAAACAAATCATCAGTTTTCTTAATGATGCAGAAAGTAAGGGTGTAAAAATATACGGAGTTGATTCTTCAACTGACATTGGTCTTAGAGTAACTGGTCTAGGAGGAATTGTTTCTATTTTGCGGTATCCAGTTGAAACCTAAGTTGTCGAGTCTACTATCCAATCAAAATAAGGTTTATTGATTGAATTGACACCAAGTTCAGCTATTTCAGGAACATCGTATGGATGAGTGGATTTAATTTTTTCTTTGAGAATTTTTTTATTTTTATCGGTGGTCTTGAATAAAGCCAAATATTCGGAGTTGTTTTCAATTTTTCCTTTCCATGCATAAATAGAAGAAATTTTGGTGATGTTAACACATGCAACAATTTTGGTTCTAACTAGTTCATTTGAAATTTTAATAATAGATTTTTTGTCCGGATAAGTTGAGACAATAATTATTGGTTTCATAGTAAACGATAAATGGCCGAGGTTTAAAAAATTAACAATTAGTTTGGAACTTGATTTTATTACTCAGAATTCGATTATCTATGTGTTAATAGCTTGGGTAGTAATAGTGGTAGCCGCAAAGGCGCTAAAACTTGAAAAATATGGAGTTGAGATTAAAGCATACAGCCTAGTTTACAAAAATAAGCAAGTACAATCGGTTTTAACAAAAATTCTTGGCAGAACTAGGAGAGGAATCAGAGTTTTTGCAGATACAAGTGTAGTTGCCGGCTTTCTCATGATGGGTTTTGCATTTTGGTTTTTGATAGATAATGTTTCAAAATATTTTGTTGCTCCTACAGATTTCTCACAATTGACAGTTTTAATTCCAGGTGTAACTTTGACCTCTTCATCATCAATTGCATATTTTCTTTTATCGATTCCAATAGTTTTAGTTGTTCATGAAGGTGCACATGGGATTGTTGCTACTTTAGAAAAAATTAAGATAAAGACTGGAGGATTTGCAATTTTTATTGCAATGTTTGCAGGATTTGTAGAACCAGATGAGGAGGAATTTAACAAAGCAAAAAAGATTTCAAAGCTAAGGATTATCGGAGCAGGTGCAACGGCAAACGTAATTTTTGCATTTATTTTAGGAGCGGTTCTTTTGACAAATCCGTTATTTGCGCTAATAATGCCTGAGCCATTATTAAGTACATTTTATGAATTACCTGAAGGAGTTTTGATTCTTTCAATTATAGAGAATTCGGGAGCTGAACAAGCAGGATTATTGGCAAATGACATTATTACATCAATTAATGGCATACAGATTTTGAATCCATTAGATTTTCCCAGCTTAAGTCCGGGAGAAACTTCTGAGGTATCTGTTTTAAGAAATGGAGAAGAATTAGATTACTTTGTTGAAATTACTCCATCTCCTGAAGATCCAGAACGGGGTTTAATTGGAATAATGCGCGATAATTCATTGGCATACAAACCAGTTTTGAATTTTATCGAATGGAATGATATGAATTTCTCAATGTTTTTGTTATGGCTATGGATGATATCCTTTTTCATAGGCATAATCAATATGCTTCCATTACCTATTTTGGATGGTGGAAAGTTTCTTCACACTATCATTGATCAAAGGTTATCAGAAAAATCAGTTAATGGAATAATGTGGGTAATCTATGGATTTACCTTTGCATTGTTTGGATTAAACATTGCATTATCATATATCAAATCTGGTTGGTTTACTATCTAGAAAATTCCTAAAGAATAATTAATGAAAAACTTCAGATGAGTTTAATGAAATGTGATAGATGTGAAAATCAGATAGCATATACTCGTAAATACTCTGGAGAAAAATTATGTTCTCAGTGTTTTTCAAATTCGATACTTCGAAAAACAGCTAAAACTATTTCAAAATATAAAATGATTCAAAATAACGAACTTGTTGCTGTAGCAGTATCTGGTGGGAAGGATTCTCTTGCCTTACTAAACATAATGAATAAAATGGCGGCAAATCATAATTTTAGAATTAAAGCAATTACAATTGATGAAGGAATACCTGGATATAGAAACGAAGCACTGGAAATTGTAGAAAAATTTTGTGAGAATCTAAATGTAGAATTAACTACGTATTCATATAAAGAATTATTTGAATTAACATTAGATGAAGCATTAGATTTAAGAGAAAATGAGAAAACATCGTCTTGTTCTATTTGCGGAACTTTACGCCGAAGAGCAATGGAATATGCATCAAAAGATATTGGAGCAGATGTAATTGCTACTGGTCATAATTTAGATGATACTTTACAAACTTTTGTCATAAACATGTTATCTGGAGATACAAATAAGGTGGGTTGGATGGATCCAGATACTTCTGGAAATTCCTTAAGGAAAATAAAGCCATTTTGTGAAATCTATGAATCAGAAATCGTATTTTATGCATTTACAAATAACATCCCCTTTCAATCAGAACCATGTCCACACATGAATGAAGGGATTAGAACAGAAATTCGTGAATTTTTAAATTCTTTAGAAAATCAACATAGTGGAGTTAAAAACAATCTATATCAATCAATAATCAAAGTATCTCAAATTGTTAAAGATTCAGATCAAAAACAGAAAAAGATTTGTGAAAAATGTGGAAGTGAATGTACTGGATCTATCTGTTCTGTCTGTAATCTGGTTTTAAAACTAAAAGAAAACAAAACCTAATGCAAATATAACAATAACTTTAAAGAAAAAATGGTAGTGGGGAGGATCAGGGTGCCAGCCGTGCCCTATTCTGAAACCGGCTATATGCAGAGATCAGTAACTGTTGGGTAAATCTCTAGATAGGTAATTCCCGCTTGGTGTGCGGAAATGAAATCACGCCGAGGCGGGTGGTTGCAGGACTAGAATTATCCGAAGGGATGACTTCTAAGACCGAACCATTGAAAGGGATGAGGTCCGGGAGGGAGCAATCCTAAGGTGGAGCATCCACGCTTCCTCGTCAACGTGGCGGATCTTGTATGCCTTGAAATGGGGTTATCCGTCTAGACTGGAACCAGCAGATCTGCTACCATTAACTCAAATTATTTAATTAATTTCAAATTAAAAAACATGAAATTATTTTTTAGTACAACACATCAAACTTTGAAAATTCGTTGGTAAATTTTTCGTTTCTGATCTCCACATCCTCAACCCTTGCGTTAGCTGGTCCACCATGACACCATTCAACTAAATTATTAATATTTTCTTCCTCACCTTCAAGAACAGCTTCCACTCGTCCATCAACTAAATTTTTTACCCAACCAAAGACATTGTGTTGTTTAGATTTTATTTTTAGGGCTTGTCTAAAAAAAACACCTTGTACTTTTCCTTTTACAAAAACTCTAACTCTTTGATTGCTCATTCAGAGTTTTAAATTCACATGGTATTAATCAATTTTAGGTTGTAGTAAAAATACAGAAATCACTTTCTTTCTTTAATTCTAGCTCGACCAGTTTTTCTGGCAGCAATACTTCCTACTTTTGCCCCTGGTGGAGCATCACGAGAAACTGTAGAGCTTTGTCCAACATGTTGATGTCTGCCACCACCATGTGGGTGAACATATGCTGCTTGTGCCACACCCCTTACAATAGGATACTTTTGTCCTTTGGATCGGAAACTGCGCCATTTGTTACCTGCCAACATAAAGGGTCTATCACTGGACCCTCCTCCAGCAAGAGTACCAATCATAGCTCGATTTTTGGGGTTAAGTAGAATAGATTTTCCAGATGGAAGTTTTAATGTAACACCACCATCACTATGGGAAAAAACAGTTGCATCAGTTCCAGCAGATTTTACTATAGCACCACCATCACCAAAGTGTCTTTCAACATTACAAACAATAGTACCATCAGGTATGTTCTGAACACTGATAACATTACCTTTTTCAATTGTTGATTTTAAACCAAAATTCAAAATTGCACCAACTTTTGTTCCAAGAACGGCAGGTACGAAAGAAACAGAACCATCTTCAAATCTCACTTTGCTAAGTGGAGCTTCTCTACCACGCTCATGAATTAAATCAATAACTTCACCTGCGTGTTGTTCAGATAAGGCAAAACGTGGATATTTCGCTTTTTTTCCTACTTTACCAGTAGAAGCTGCCCTAAATTGATTTCCTCCACGGCCACGTCGTCTTACTAATGGTCTTTTACCCAAGTAGATCGTTTCCTAATTATTGTAGATTTTAAGCTTGTGATTATATGGTGTTCTCATTAAAAATACCACAAAGGTATAAAAATTAGACGACTGAATTTCCTTTATGAGTCAAAATGCTCTTTCTTTGAAAGTATTAGAAGCATATACACGAGATGTTGGTCGTGGAGTAGCAAGAATTGATTATGATTCTATGGATACTCTTGGGGCATCAACTGGCGATGTAATTGAAATTAAAGGAAAGAGAAGAACTGTAGCAAAATGTCTTCCACTTTATCCTTCAGATGAAGGAAAGGGAATTATTAGAATTGATGGTTTGGGTCGAAACAATTCAGGGATTGCTATAGGTGATACCATTACAGTAAGAAAAATTAAAGCGGTAGCTGCTGAAAAAGTGGTAGTAGCTCCACTAGAGGCAATTCCTCCAATTGATGAAAGATATCTAGCTGACGCATTAGAAAGTGTTCCTTTGATTAAAGGAGATAATGTGATGGTTCCATATTTTGGCGGACGTTTAACTTTTCAAGTTATCGGTGTTACACCTGCAGCTGATGCAGTATTAGTTACTCAAAAAACTGTATTCCATATTGCAGAAAAAGGAGAATCATTACGAGGAGTTCCACAAGTAACCTATGAAGATATTGGTGGAATTGGAAATGAAATTAAAAAAGTTAGAGAAATGATAGAGTTGCCATTAAGGCATCCTGAAATATTTGAAAAATTAGGAATAGAAGCACCAAAGGGTGTTTTATTGTTTGGTCCACCTGGAACTGGTAAAACTTTACTTGCAAAAGCAGTTGCAAACGAAAGTCAGGCTCATTTCATTAGCATTTCAGGTCCAGAAATTATGAGTAAATTTTATGGTGAAAGTGAAGCTAGATTACGTGAAATTTTTAAAGAAGCAAGAGAAAAATCACCTTCTATTATTTTTGTAGATGAGATAGACTCCATTGCACCAAAAAGAGAAGAAGTCACTGGTGAAGTTGAAAGAAGAGTTGTTTCACAAATGTTATCATTAATGGATGGTTTGGAAGCTAGAGGTAAAGTGATTGTAATTGCTGCCACAAATAGGCCAAATGCAATTGATCCTGCTCTAAGAAGACCAGGAAGATTTGACAGAGAAATTGAAATCAAAGTACCTGATAAAAAAGGAAGAAAAGATATTCTTTCCATTCATAGCAGAAACATGCCATTAAATGATGATGTTGATATTGATAAAATTTCCAGTGTAAGCCACGGTTATGTTGGAGCAGACTTAGAATATCTTTGTAAAGAGGCTGCAATGAAATGTTTGAGAAGATTACTTCCAGTATTAAATTTAGAAGACGAGAAGATACCTCCAGAAACTCTTGAAAAACTTATTGTAAACCATGAAGATTTTCAAAAAGCATTGATTGAAGTAACACCTTCAGGAATGAGAGAAGTATTCATTGAAAATCCAGATGTCAAATGGGATCAAGTTGGTGGGCTAGAGGATGTAAAACGAGAGCTGCAAGAGGCCGTTGAATGGCCAATGAAATATCCAGGACTATACGATAAATTAGGGCATAAAATGCCAAGAGGAATTTTGCTTCATGGTCCTAGCGGTACAGGAAAAACACTTTTAGCTAAAGCAGTTGCTACAGAAAGTGAGGCAAATTTTGTTTCGGTAAGAGGTCCAGAACTATTATCAAAATGGGTAGGGGAATCAGAACGTGGAATAAGAGAAGTTTTTAGAAGAGCAAGACAAGCGTCTCCATGTGTAATATTTTTTGATGAAATTGACTCAATTGCACCAATTAGAGGTGCAGGAGGTGAAACAGCTGTTACTGAAAGAGTTGTTAGTCAATTACTAACTGAATTAGATGGTATGGATAATATGCATGGAGTAGTTGTTTTAGCAGCAACCAACAGAGCAGATATGATAGATCCTGCATTACTCAGACCAGGAAGATTTGATAAAATTATTCAAATCCCACTTCCAGATAAAGAAAGCAGGAAGATGATTATTCAAATTGGCGCAAAACAAATTCCAGTTATCGATGATGTTAGCGATCCACAACATGTTGATTATGAAAAGATTGCAGAATTAACAGATGGGTTAAGTGGTGCAGATGTTGCAGCGATTTCAAACACAGCTGTTTCTTTAGTTATCCATGAATTTTTGGATAAACAGCCAGATCTTAAAGATTTAGAGAAGAGTTCTGTGGATGCAAAAGTCACAATGAAGCATTTTGAAGAAGCAGTAAAAAAAGTTCGAGAACAAAAAGACCTCAAGATAGGCGAAAAACTAGTAGCTTCCTACTACAGGTAGTTTTTATTAAATAGACAAAAAGTAATTCTGGTAAATGCCTGAATATACCGGATATACTGGACAATCACTCGAGCTTCTAAAATCCAACAATGTAGCAGTTGGTAATTCAGTCAAAATCCTAGCAGACCTAACTTATTCTGGGATAATCATGCCTAGATATGAGCACAGTGATGATAAACATATTGTTCTCAAATTGAATAGTGGGTATAACATTGGATTAGAAATAGACAAAATTAAAAAAATGGAAAAGTTATCAACGCCTGAAAAAATTATGGAAAAAAAACAAAGTTTGGAAAAAAATCCATCTTTACCAAAAATACTTCTTTTGTCTACTGGTGGAACAATTGCCAGTAAAGTTGATTACAGAACAGGTGCTGTTACACCAGTTTTAACTGCTGAGGAATTGAATT
>JAQBBT010000135.1:0-11248 GCA_032125915.1 Nitrososphaerota archaeon | reverse complement strand
CTGTCACAACATCAGAATCAAGTTCGCTAATTTTTGTAAAGCAAGCAAGTCTTGGTTTACCATTAATTATCATTCCACATGAACCACATGTTGCTTGTCTGCATGAATAGCGAACTGCTACTGAATGATCAAAGTGTTTCTTTACTTCAAGAATTACCTCTAAGACAGTAGTCCATTTTTCGTATGGAACATTAAATTCCATAAATTTTCTGTCGTGATCATGTTCAGGGTTAAATCTTGCAATACGAAGTGTCACTGTCTTTGATGAGGAAAGAGGAGTTGATGCTTGTCCTTCTGCAATACTAGGTACTTGTGTCATCTATACCATCCCCATGTTTACCATTATTATTGTTCTCGAACCATAGGCAATTAATCCTATCATTGCTGCTAAACAACCATATGATACTGCTTTTTCATACGTTCTCCCTTGCTTTAGTTCTAGCAAAATAACTCTCAATCCATTAAATCCATGTATTGATAAAAGGATCAAAATTATCTCTAACATTCCAGCATATGGTAAAAATTGATAATTTGCAATTACATTTCCATATTCTAAGGATTCAGCAAAACTCTGTGTTAGACGCATTAGAACGTGTACTGCAACAAGAGCAACTGCAGCAAGAGCAGTTCCATAATGAATTTTCATAATAATACTTTCTCTCATTTTATTCACCATACATTACTGCAAGACCATACATCATTGCAATTGCAGCCAATACTATTGCCGAATAGATGCCTATTTTATGCCTAGCATTCTGAGATGCTGGGATGTAAGGATAGTCGGGGCGTGCAGGTTTTCCAACACCAACCCCTCCTTGTCCAAGCATTACTCGAATTCCATTTACAGTGTGAAAAACACACATTGCAATTACAATAGCCAAAATAACATGACCTTCGTTAGTTTGTGTTATTGCTAAAAATTCACTCCACCCAACTTCTCCTTTTAAAATTGAGCTTGTTTCATAAATGTGGCCAATAAAATATGCAAGTAAGCCCAATCCACTTAATCTCATTAATAAATACGCGACTCTTTCTATTCCATATCTTCGAGGATTTATCATTCCCCCAATACCCTCTTTGTTTTCGTCTTGGTGTTCCATCTAGTATTTCCTCTCCACTGGTTGATAATTTGTAATTGTTACAGGATGTGTTTTCATGATTGGTTCTTTTGGATCATAATATGCAAGTGTATGATGTAAAAAGTTTACATCATCACGTTTTGGATAATCAGTTCTAGCATGAGCTCCTCTTGATTCTTTTCTATTGATAGCTCCTATTAGAACAATTTCTGCAGTCCTAATCATAGAATCAAGTTCCATAACATTTATGAAATTAGTATTGTACTCTTTTGCACTGTCATCAACATGTTTCCATGTCTGTTCCTTTAGCTGGCGTATCTTCTTTAATCCTTCAATTAGATTTTTTTCATTTTTGTAAACATATGCTTTGTCATTCATAGTATCAGTTAATTCTTGTTTGATTTCATATGGATTTGCATCCCCATTTCCCCTAAAGATTTCATCGTAGATTCTCTTTTCTTCCAAGGTAACTAAATAATGAGGCCAAGGATTGGAGTTGGAGTTTTTTTCAATGTAATCGACTGCAAGATTTCCTGTAATTTTTCCCCACACAATACATTCAGAGGTAGAATTGGCACCAAGTCTGTTTGAGCCATGAACACTATTACATGCTGCCTCACCCGCAGCCCAAACACCCTGTAACTCTGTTGCTCCATCAATATTAGTATGAATTCCACCCATCATGTAATGACATACTGGTCTGACATCCAGAACTTCATCTGCAGGATCTAAACCAGAGAACTTGATAGAGATTTCTCGGATTCCGCCTAATTTTTCTTTAATTTTTTCATCGCCTAGATGTCTCAAATCAAGTTTCATACAATCTACACCAGTTTCATGCTTGAATCCGTTACCTTCATTGATTTCAGTCATAATAGCTCTTGAAACAATATCACGTGGTGCTAATTCCATTTTTGCAGCTGCATATTTTTCCATAAAACGCTCACCCTTGTTGTTTAGCAAATATCCCCCTTCACCCCTCGCGCCTTCAGTGATCAATATACCAGATGGTAAGATTCCAGTTGGATGGAATTGAACAAACTCCATATCTTTTAGCGCCATACCAGCACGATATGCCATATCTATTCCGTCTGGAGTTGAAGATAAGGCATAAGTTGAAAAGCTGTATATTCTTCCAGCTCCCCCTGTTGCAATAATTAGAGCTTTTCCTTTTATTTGGTAAAAGTTACCTGAAGAAATTTCAATAGCCGTAAGACCCATGAATTTATTTCCATCATGAATAATAGATGTTGCAAACCATTCATTGAGATATTCAATATTTTCAAATTTTTGACAAGTGTCATACAAAGTTTGCATCTCAAAGAAACCAACTTTATCAGATGCATAAGTAGCCCTTGGAAAACTGTAACCACCAAAGTTTCTTTGATCAATTCTGCCATCTTTCCTTCTAGACCATGGCATTCCCCAATGATCTAGTTGGCGAATTTCTTGTGGCATTTCTTCACATAGTCGTTTAGCGACATCCTGGTCTGCAAGAAAATCACTGCCCTTTACAGTATCATAAATATGAGATTCAATTGTGTCTCCTTCATCTTCAAAAAGAACTGCTGCAGTTCCACCTTCAGCAGATACTGAGTGAGAGCGCATTACCTGAACCTTTGAGACGATTCCGATTTTGATTTTGGAGTTTTTCTTGGCAGCTTCAATAGCAGCCCTCAAACCTGCCAGTCCTGAACCACAGATAATCAAATCAAATTCGATAGACTCAACCATTTAGACTGACTACTTTGGAGGCGTGTTAAATATGTAATAATGGGAATGAAACAATTTGTTAATATATATCGCTAGTGATATCACTAGTGATGGTTTCAGAATGGTTCCAAAGAGTAGGAAGTTCTATCCCTAGGGGGTTTTCAAGATACTTTATTCTCGAGTTATTAGAGAAAAAAAATCGCACTGGAAAAGAAATTATCGACTACGCCATTGAACAAAGTAATGGAATATGGAAACCATCACCTGGATTGATCTATCCACTATTAGGAAGATTGTTAGATGAAGGATTAATAGAAGAGGCCAAAGATGGAAGATATCAATTAACAAAAAAAGGCTCAGAGACTGCATCAGATGTAGACAAGGTTAATGATATTGTTAAAAAACAGTTAGATGTTCTTTTTAGGTTAGGAAATGTAGGAAGATTTGTGGTGATGGATTTACTTGAAAAAATTTTTAGCATGGGTTCAATTCTTAGTTCTAACATCACACAGATGACTGACGAAGAAAGGATAAAGTATAAAACATTTCTAGAAAACGAACTAGAAAAAATAAACAAACAAAATACCAAAAAGAAAGTAAGACAAATCAAAATAGAATAATTACATTTCAAGGTTTTTAAAAAAATTTTTCTACAATTAAAAAATTTAAAATTTATTTTTTGAGAAGGATAAGAATTTTACATGGTGGTGATTTTTCTGACCTTGGAGAGTCATTTTCTCTCAAGGTTGGACTTTGAGAGCCTGTTTGTACATTAAATCAAGGTCTGGAAATTCTGGACATTTACTATCTACATATTTGATTAACAGATCTTTTTCTTGAAGGATTGCCTCACGTTCAGCAAGTTGTCTTTCCGGAGTCCTTGAATTTTCTCTTATATCCTTGTAAAGTCGTAAGCACTCTAATTCTTTAGACTCGGTATTAAAAAACGAAGAATTTCCAATTATCCAACCTGCAATAAATGGGATAATTAATAAAATTACAACAGCTGTCAAGATACTTTTTTTATTCATATCACCATAACATGCATTATTGTTTTAACCATTCTCCAACAAACTCACGTCATAACGCTAGTTAGTATGCAAAATTCATGCCTGAAACGGGGGGGATTGTTTTTTTACTAAGTAGATAAACTCGTTAAATCTTCAAAAGAAAATTACCTTCTAATATCCAAAATATCACAAAATTAAAGGTCTAAATCATAAATAATCCTGAACCCAATTCATCTTATGGTAAATCTCAAAAAAATGCTAAAGTCAAACAAGCCAATTGTGATTCCAGGAGTTTATGATGCTATTGGAGCAAAAATTGCAGAAAAAGTTGGCTTTGAGGTAATGTTTCAGACAGGGTATGGAACTTCAGCTACTTTGTTTGGAATGCCTGATTATGGATTTATTGGAGCAGCAGAAACCGTAGATAATGCCAGAAGAATTTGTAGAGCGGTATCTGTTCCAGTAATTGTTGATTCAGATACAGGATATGGTAATGCTCTAAGTGTTTGGAAATTAGTACAAGAGTTAGAATCTGCAGGAGCTTCGGGAATTTTTCTTGAAGATCAAAGATGGCCAAAGAGATGTGGCCACATGAAAGGTAAAGAAGTCATATCACAGGAAGAATATACTGAAAAACTTGGTGCAGCAATTGATGCAAGACAAAGCAAAGACTTCATAATTGTAGCAAGAACTGATGCACGAGCCACTGAAGGACTTGATAATGCAATAGAGAGAGGTCTACAAAATAAAAAAACAGGAGCAGATGCTGTGTTTATTGAGGCACCTAGATCAATTGATGAAATGAAACAAATTGGAAAGTCAATCAAAGCTCCGTTGGTTGCAAACATGATTGAAGGTGGTGCAACTCCACTAAATTCTGCTGAGGCATTACATAAGATGGGATTTAACATAATTTTGTATCCTCTGTCTGTATTATTTGCAAATACTTTTGCAACAATGAATATACTAAAAGAGCTAAAAAAGACAGGAACAACGGCTAAATTTAAACAAAAAATTGTAAATTTTGATCAATTCAATGACTTGGTTGAATTACCCAAGTTTAGAAAACTAGAGAAAAAGTACGGATTTACAAAAAGAGAGTAAAAATAAAAATTACAAGCAAGTTGAATTTTGATTAGGTTCTCTTTACTTCAATTTCTATGGTTGAAACATTTCTGTTTTTACCATCTTGTGACTCTAATAATTCAGAGCCAATTTTAATTTCCCCGATAACATATCCTGCGTGTTCTGTTTTGCGTGCAATGATTTGGGCAACGTCTACTGCTCGTCCAATGCTCATTCCCCTAGCTTTGATGTTGACGGAAGGTAAGTTTGCCAATTGAATTAGGGCAGATGTAACATATGCCATCAACGGTTTTTTACCAATGAATACTGTGTCTCTTGTTTCGGTTGACATGTGGAATTTGATATTTAGGGATAATTTAAAGCTAGAAGTAATTTTTTGGTATAGAAAAATAAAATTTTAATAAAATGCAATTATTATTAGTATGAAAATGCTATTAGAATAGTAAATTGGGACAGGAA
Organism: Nitrososphaerota archaeon; assembly: GCA_032125915.1. Lineage (GTDB taxonomy): Archaea > Thermoproteota > Nitrososphaeria > Nitrososphaerales > Nitrosopumilaceae > Nitrosomaritimum. The sequence continues at coordinate 5,901 of JAQBBT010000135.1, read as the reverse complement.
ATCAAAATTTTAGAATCGGGGACAAGTGAGGAGAAAATCAGGATTTTAGAAATTCTAGAATATACTGATGATTTTAAAATTATAAAAATAATAATTAGTTGTTTAGATGATCCAGACATTAAGGTTAGAGGAGAAGCATTTAGCTCTTTGGTTTTAAACAAAAATAAAATTTCAAATTTGTTAATTAAAAGTCTTAAAGATTCAAGCAAAAACATCAGAGGGTTTGGAGCTTTGGTTTTAGCAAATAGAAATGACATTATCTCAATTCCTGCAATCATTGATCTTGTAAAAGATGAACACTCCATGGTGAGATCTTGCGCATTGGGAGCTTTAGGTCATCTTAGAGCAAAAGAGGCAAAAAACACAGTTCACAGTTGTATTTTAGATTCTAACATCGAAGTAAGAAAAAGTGCGTTGCAAGCTATGATAAATCTTGACGAAATAATTTCAGAAAAAGAAATTTTAGAACTATCCAAAGAAAAAGATGCTGAATTAGAACAACTAATTGTTAAATTGAAAAAAAGTGGACCGGAAGGGATTTGAACCCTCGATCCGATGCATGCCATGCACCTATCCTACCGGACTAGACGACCGGCCCAATTGTCAGTGTTCTGACCGAATTACGTTTTTCAAATTGGTTATTAACGTTTAGCTGTTAATGTAAATTTTTTGTAAAGAATTAGCACAAGATATTTAACCGCATATTTCCTTGATTGTTCGGTATGGTAGTAGATAATGAGGCAACCATTACATATATTCAATTATTAAAAGAAGATTTACTAATAATGAGACTAGTTCCAGATGAGGGACCAGTACCAGAATACAAAGCAGGACAGTTTATCACGTTAGGATTACCGAATCCTGCAGATGATGGTAAAATTGTTAGAAGAGCATATTCGATTGCATCACATCCAGAAAATCGAGATTATATTGAGCTTGTAATTAGATGGGTTAGAAAACCATTACCAGGCAGATTAACTACGCAGCTATTCAATGCAAAGGAAGGCGACAAGATAAAGTGGTTAAAGCCAACAGGTTTAGCACTGTTGATTAACGATACTCTTCCAAATGGAGATAAAGACATGAGACGTGTTGTTTGTATTGGTGGTGGAACAGGTCTAGCACCATTTGTTAGTTTTGCACAACATTTTCGCGCTGTGGGAGACAAAAGAGAAGTTGTTGTTCTTCATGGTGCAAGTTATGTAGATGAGTTAAGCTACAAAGATCTACTATCTGATTTAGAAAACGAGAGTGTCAGAAGAGGAAAAGATGAATGGAATTTCAAATATAGAGCAGCAATTAGTAGACCACAAGAATGGTTTAACAGATCATGGTCTGGTCAAGTAGGAAGAGTTGAAACTTTCCTTAGACCAAGAGAAAATGGCATTTCTCCACTAGAAGAATTAGTGGGAGATAAAATTACAAAAGAAAATACAATCTTCTATTGTTGTGGATGGCAAGGGACAATAGATGGAGTAATGGACTTTTTAACTCCAAGAGGATTTGTTACCTATCACAACAAACGTGAAGACGGAAGCTTTGAAGTCAAAGACGAGTCCTACGGATAGTCACTTTTCAAATTAATCTTAAAAATAATTTAAAAGTGGTTCTATAGTTTCTTAGCAAAATAAGAAAAAACTCAATCATTGAAATATGAGCCGTTTTAAGCCATTGATGGTTGACAACAATCCTATATCTAGCACATCTAAATCCTCTAACCAATGCCCATATTGAAATTATTAATCAGCTAAAAGAGAAAGCAAATATTGTAAAAGTTATGCCCGTAATTTTCAGGTTAGGGGAAAAAGAGGTAACCAGCAAAAGTTTTCCATTTAATTTTGAGGTCAGAAAAAAGATGATAGAATCTGTATTTGGAGATTCTGTTTTGATAACAGAAGACTATACCTTTGATGCACCTTTCAAAAAATATTTGCCACCACTTTTGTCTCTGAAATCTTGGAAATTAAGAAAAAAGATTCTCACCGGAGTAAAGGGAGATTATTACTCATATACCGGAGACAAAGCTGAAGGATACATGCTAAAATTATACAGACTTAAACCAAAAATAGGAGAACGAAGATCACTTTCTGCTGCATCTGTAAAAGAAAAAATGTACGATACTGTAGTAGGCAAAAAATCAGATTGGCGAGCTGACGTTCCTAAAGGCGTGGGAAAAATTATCGATGATAACTGGCATGTAATTGAAAAATATTCAAAACTGGAGGACAAAACTAGACGAGTGTTAGGAATGAAGTTCCCATTAGAAGGTTGGTCCGAATAGATTAAGTACTAAAGACATTGAGATTTTTTTGTGAGTCTTCCACTTTCAAAATATGTTTGGTTTGATGGAAAATTTGTTACGTTAGATAAAGCTAAAGTGCCAATTACAACACATGCAATACATTATGGTACATCAATTTTTGAAGGAATTAGAGCATATTGGAATGAAAAAAATCTTTTTGTTTTTAGACTAAACGAACATGTAAAACGATTTAGAAGATCTGGTCAATTTTATAATATTTCACTTAATTTTTCTGACAAAGAAATCAGTAAGGCCATAATAGACATATGCAAAAAAAATAAAATAAAAAAGTCCTGTTACATAAGACCTTTTTATTTTATTGGAGATTATGGAATAAATCTACATGTGACTGAAAAAGCTCCGACAAATGTTGCAATTTTTTCATTTCCTTTTGGTGATTTATTTAATAAAAATGGGATTACCGCAGGAGTGTCATCATGGAGAAAATTCTCGGACAAATCAACTCCACCTCAGGCAAAAATGGGAGGAAACTATCTAAATTCAATTATTGCAACACAAGAAGCAAAAAGAAATGGGTATGATGAAGCAATTTTGCTTGATCATAATGGAAACGTCAGTGAAGCTCCAGGAGAGAATATCTTTATCGTAAGAGAAGGTCAACTTATTACTCCTCCATTATCTGCCTCAGCTCTAGAAGGAATAACACGTGATGCGATAATCAAAATTGGGAAGGATCTAGATATGGAGGTATTTGAAAAAGAGGTTACTAGAAGCGAATTAATGATTTCTGATGAGATTTTTCTTACAGGAACTGCAGCTGAGATTACCCCAATAATCTCAATGGATGGAAAAAAGATTGGTAATGGAAAACCTGGAGATATTACAAAGAAGATGATGAATGAGTATTCAGACATTGTGATGAACAAAAATGATGACTATTCTCATTGGTTAACTCCGGTGTACTAGATGAAGATAGTTCAAATTGGAATTGTAGAAGAAAAGCATTCAAAAATTTTATCAGATTTAGGAGTATTATCTGCTGTTTATGATCCCAATTCTCAAAAAACCAAAGAGCATGGTGAAAAATATTCTGTAAATCATTATGATTCTGTAGATAGTTTAATCACATCGGAAGATTTTGATGGTGCTTTTATTGGTGCAAATGTATCAAGTGATGTAGAAATAGTATCCAAAATACTATATGGGGAAAAACATGTTTTTGTGGAGAACCTAATGGCATATGATTCAATTGAAGGTGAAAAATTAAAAGAAATATCACAAAAAAAGAAAGTTGTTTTTACAGGTGGGTTTGATGAACGATTTAATCCTACAACAAAACAAATAAAAAATTTTGTAAGAGAAAAAAAATATGGTGATCTAATATTATTGGAATTTTATAGTGAAAATAAATTATTCTCACAAAACTACAAAGGAATAATTTTTGAGAATTCAATAAAGGATATTGATATTGCAAACTGGTTATTTGATGAAATGCCACTTGTGGTTTTTGCAAGATCAGGTACACTAAACGATAAAAACAAAGATTTTGCAAGCATAATGTTGGGGTATAAGGATAACAAGACTGCAATTATTTCATCAAATAGATTTTCATCAAAAAAAATTCAAGAACTTCGAGTGGTTTGTTCTGGAGGAGTTATTTTATCAGACCTTATTTCCCAGAAAATTAAACTAGAAAAAGAAGATATTCAAGTTTCTCTCGAAAAAAAAGAACCAGTATTGCTACAAATTCAAAATTTCATAGATACAATTGAAGGAAATAATGAGCTTGTTGTAAAACCACAAGAAGTAATTAATGTGATAAAAATTGCCGAGGCAGCACTTTTATCTGGTAAACAAGGTGTTCCAATCTATCTAGATCTAAAATGAATAAAACCATGATGGACATTTTGGCATGTCCAATTGACAAAACCCACCCATTGGAACTGTACGAAATTAAAGAAAAAGACAGTGTTGTGTCAGAAGGAGTAATAGTATGCCCCAAATGTTCCAGATTTTATCCGATTATTGAAGAAATCCCAATTATGCTGCCTGATGAACTACGAGACAAAAAATTAGAAATGGATTTTCTCAAAAAATATCAGGATAGACTACCTGAAAAAATTTTAAAATCAGGACTCCCTTGGCATATATAATTTAGTCAGTGAAAGATTCAGGTACAAATTAATCAATTATTTGGAAAGTACTAAGCATGATTTCAGATAAAAATTGTAAAAATAGTTAGAAAAGTAATAAAATAAATTCTAATTTAGAAGTTGAATTTTTTTCTAAAGATCAAATTAGACATTTTTTGTAATATTATAATCCAAACTATTACCAAAATAATTGCAACCCCGCTCTTTAATCCTGATCCTATGATATAATCAAAATCACCATAACCAGAAATCGAAATAGGTCCTAAAACAATCACTGTGATCCCTCCACCCAGAATCATTAATATCCACAATCCAAATAAAAATCCAAAAATTTCTTGATTCTTCAAATTTTTAACACCATCATTAGAGCTGTAATAATTGCTAGAAATCCTGAAAACAAGGATAGTTTGAAAATTACATTTCCAACTTGTTTTTCGCTGAGAGATTCTGAGGCTACAATTAATCGTACAAGGCTAATACGTGCTTTTTTGTCTTTTGAGGCCTTTAATTTGAAATCTTCAGTATGTTCAACTGGTTTTGATTTTAATTCATGATGTTCAACAATTCTTTTTACACTTGATAAAAACAGAAATGAATTGAGTATTGCTGGTAACAAAGCTACTGCTGCAATTACTTCTACCTGACCTACAATCGCAATTGCACCATACATAGCACCAAGCGTGAGTGCTCCTGAATCTCCAGGGAATATTTTACACGGAAATTTATGATACTTGTAAAATGCTAGGGAAGCAAAACCTAGGGGTAAGCTAATAATTGCTACCTCATAGTTTTGTAAGATAAATAATGCAATACTCAATGAGAAACTTGCAATTACCATAAAGCCACTTGCTACACCATTTAGCACATCAATGGAATTAATTGTATTTCCTGTAATTACAATCATGATAATTATTATTGCAAGATAAAGAATAGGAATTTGAACTTCTCCAAATAATGGAAATGCAAGATTAGAATCATATACACCAAGAAAAATTATTGGTAATGCAGCAATTGCAAGTGCAATTGGTTTGAACCAACCACTCATTCTTTTTCTATCGTCTATATAGCCAATTACAAATGCAAGAAAAGTTGTAATCATTATAGCTAAAATTTCATTCATTTGCAAAAACGCATAAAGTACAATTTCAGATATAATTATTCCTACAATAATTGATATTCCACCAGGCCTTGCAATCATCACCGGTTCTTTCTTGTGCATGTCAATTACGGTCATATTTCTTTTTTGTAGAAATGTAATCAGTGGAGGAGTCATAAAATATACCGTAAAAAAAGCAATGACACAAGAAATAATAGCTGGAAAAATTAATTCAGTCAATATCTAACCTTTTTTAATTCTGACTTTATCTTATCTGCAAGGGTTAAACCAATTTTATCAATTTCCGCTAATTTGTTTACCGGAATCTTTGCTAAATCATCTAACGTCTTTATCTTGTGTTTGAACAGAATCCTTGCCCTTATCCTGCC
>JAQBBT010000134.1:0-3437 GCA_032125915.1 Nitrososphaerota archaeon | reverse complement strand
GCGATTTACGAAGGAAGGTTATGGGAATATGTCATGAAAAAGGCAAGGGCCCACCCTAAATTATTTGAAATAATTGAGGTTCTTATCAATAATTCTGATAATTTAGCAATCTCCACTCCAAAATTTAAAGAAAGAGCCATTTTTCTTTATGATAAATATGACCAATATCGACCAGAAGTTCGCTCATATCATGAGATGGTTAGAAGATTCAAAACCAAGAAAAAAGCTATAATCATATTAAAAGAACCCAACATAAAACCAGCATATTTATCTCAGGATTATTTTGCTCTAAAACGAAAATTCAAAAATATTGATTCAATTCAAGTTTGTTACTATAACCCACAACTAGGGTTGATACCTAATGAAATATCAGATATTTTTCCCGCAGCTCATCATGAGACTGCAAGAGTGATTTTTAATCCAAAAGAATTTTTGGAATTTGAAAAGACATGGATTAAATTTTTTGATAACAACAAATTTTTAGAAATTTATTTTGATAAAAAAGATGATTTTCTGAAAAACTTTATCAAAGTTCTACCAAGAGAAATAAAGAAAAAATCTCTTAATTAAAAATAAGAAAAAAATTTGTGCTGAAAGATACAGTCTATAAGGCTGCGTCTTCTGCCCAGCCGTTGATGAAGACACCGTTTTTGTGAAGAGGTACTGGTTGTCCAGCTGTGTAATTCATTGGTCTCATCCAAAAGATTGACTTTGTTGGGCATACACCGATGCATGCACCATCAGAAATACATCTCTCTGGGTAAAAGACGAATGCTTTACCTCTCTTCCAGCCTTCTACTGGTTTTACTCTAAGGACATCAGGACCAAGAGTTGTACAGATTTCTACACATAGTGCACATCCGATACATCTTTGCTCATCAATGTCTGGAAGTATTGCGATTGGCATTTTATTCAATTCTTTAATGCTTGGTTGCTATTTAAACCATGATTGAATCTCATAACCCTGTTATGAAAATGATCGAAAGAAAATAGATATTGTAAATCGATATGCGGTCTGCACAAAACAATTTTATAAAAAACAAAAAGATTACGTGTTTATCACGTTTATTTTCTCATTGCATCGATTTGGCCAGAAGTTACCCAATCGAGTAATTCTGCTGAAGAAGGGTTAAGGTCTGCCTTCTTGTTCATAAGATTGCTCACCCAAATCCAATTAATTTGGTTAAGAAGCACTTTGTTTCCTTCATCGCCTGCACGAGTTTTTGCTACAAGAGCTTTGTCTTGTTGAGCTATCCACTCATCATAGGATCTTCCCATGAGAATCGGATCTTAGCTTACACTAATTAAAGCTTTTGTAGATTCTATATTACATGTAATGATCGGATACATTTTGGCAAGGTATTAACATACACTAGGATTTAGAATATTTCTTGGATGTAAAAGTTCTAGGAGCTGCGAATGAAGTTGGACGTTCTGGTTTTTTAGTAGATTGTAATGGTACAAAATTATTATTAGATTACGGAGTATTGTTTGGAAGACGGGGTTCTCCTACACAGTACCCCTTGCATGTAAAGCCTAAAGATTTGGATGCCATAATTATTACTCACGCACATCTTGATCATTCAGGAAATGTTCCCTCTTTGTTTGTAAGTGGAAATACAGATGTTTATGCCACTCCACCAACCTTTGATTTATCACAATTACTCATTGAAGATATGCTAAAAATCACAAAGGATGCACAGCCATTTGGATTACCTGAATTAAACAACATGATGAGAAACGCTAAAGAAATTGGTTTTAAACACAAGATTACCAAAGGAAATGCAACTTTTGAGTTAAGAGAAACGGGTCACGTAATTGGTGGTAGTAGTGTTTTAATTGAATCCGAAAAAAAGAAAATGTTCTACACAGGAGACATTAAAACTCATGGTTCTAGAATGTTACGTGAAGCAGATTTAGATATTGGAGATATTGATCTTTTAATTATTGAAAGCACATATTCTCAAACTGAGCAGAAACCAAGAAAAGAGTCAGAAAGAGAGTTAATTGAATTTGCAAATGAAGTTATGGATAGAAAAGGAGTATTGTTTATTCCATCTTTTTCAGTTGAACGTTCCCAAGAGATGGCATGTATTTTAAGAAGCTCAAATTTTAAACACAAAATCATAATGGATGGAATGGCACTTAAAGTAAATGACATAATGTTTCGCCATCCAAATTATCTCAGAGATCCTGAAGTTTTTGCAGATGCAATTAATGAGGCTGTTGCGATAAAAGATCATGAAAAAAGAAAACGAGCAATAGAAGAGCCATGTGTAGTTATTTCTCCTGCAGGTATGTTGGTTGGAGGAAATGCAACATATTACCTTCAACAATTATCTTTTAATAGTAAAAATGGTATAGCTCTTGTTTCATACCAAGGTGAAGGAACTCCTGGCAAAAAGCTTCTTGATACTGGTAAAGTAAACACCAGAGGAAAGGATCTTAATGTTGCAGCTGAAGTAAAACAATTCCAATTTTCAGGACACGCAGATAGAAATGAGTTATTTGAAGTGATTAAAAAAATACAAGGCAATCCAAAGGTTTTGACAGTTCATGGCGATACTGAGTCCTGTGAGAAATTCTCCCAAGAGATTCATGATCAGTTTGGACTAGATGCCCATGCGCCTTCAGTTGATGAAATTTTAACCATTTAAAATGGTAGATTATTGTAAAATTAATTTAGAAAATACCATAAACAGCGGGCAAGTTTTTCTTTGGGAAAAGAATCAGGGAAATTGGTATGGAATTGATGGTCAAAATATTTTAAGAATAAATGATTTTGGCAAAATAAAATCATATACTAAACAAAAAACGGATTACTTTAGAGAAAAAGACAGTCTTGAGGAAATTTTAAAGTCAATTTCAAAAGACAAGACAACAAAACAAGCAGTAAAAAAATATTTTGGTCTTCGATTGTTAAGACAAGATCCTTTTCAATGTTTTATTTCATTTATTGTTTCCTCAAATTCAAATATCCCTAAAATTAAAACATGTCTGAAAAATATTTGTAAAAATTTTGGAGAAAAGGTAATTTTTGATAACAAGGAATTTTTTTTGTTTCCTGAAGCAAAAATTCTTGCGTCTGCATCAATTCAAGAAATTAAAAATTGTGGCACCGGTTATCGTTCAAATTTTATAATAACAGCTTCAGAAATGGTTCATTCCAATGAAATTAATTTTGAATACCTAAAAAAATGTGAGTATTTTAAAGCCAAAGATATAATTTCTCAAGCTCCAGGAGTGGGAAACAAAGTTGCAGATTGCATATTACTATTTTCGCTTGATAAGTTAGAAGCATTTCCATTAGACAGATGGATGATTCGAATTTTACAAAAATACTATCCTGATATTTTCAAACTATCTACTAAAACCATTACACATAGACAATATGAAATACTACATGAAAAAATTACCAATTATTTTGGTCCTTATGC
>JAQBBT010000133.1:0-3727 GCA_032125915.1 Nitrososphaerota archaeon | reverse complement strand
TGTTTAGGGAATTAGGTTTTGTAGTCTCAATAGCTGATCCGGTAAAGTCTATCAGTAAGATTGCAAGCAAGGTAGGAATAAAGGAAAAAACAATTCGTAAAGCAGTGCATGTTTTAGATGTGGCCCAAGATGCAGGGATTGTTGCAGGTAAAAATCCCGAAATTGTTGCAGCTGCTGCAATTTATGCTGCATGTATGATAACTGGTGAAAACAAATCCCAACACGAGATAGCCATCGCAGCAGGAACAAGTACAGTTTCAATAAGAAATAGAATTTCAGAATTTAGAGAGAAACTAAATTTGTTTTCAGAATAAAGTTTTATTCATTGTGGTTCATTAGTCACACAGCATATGCATGGAGTAAACCCTTCTTGCTTTGCTTGATCAAGTAAATCAGGAACAAGTACTTTTTGTAGTTTATTTTTACATCGTAAATTCTACATTATAGTTTCATCATTGCTAAATGATGAACTATCAAATCTAATTTATTTCCAAGATAGCCTGCCATCATGCTATTTACTAATTTCCAAGAGAATATTCTCATCTTGCCATTGAATGTTTTCTACATCATCAAAGTTATTCCTAAGGTTTTGCTTGAATGTTTCAAGGGATGTTTCAAATGCATTACGACTATACAAAGTAAATGTCGAGTAGTGGTTATTTTGGGCATTTTCTTCAAGACGGTCCAAATTTGAGGTTCTATTATGTCCGAAAACTTTGGTGTGTTTAATTTTCATGTCTACCTTTTCAATATTTTCTTTTAATTCATCAAATTCATACAGACGATTCTCAATTTCTGAAAACAATGGAAAATATGTCCCCCAGATGTTTCTTGAATTTTGATTTCTTAATCGCGTATAGATAAATGCCTGTCCATTATCTCTTAGGCACTCGTGCACTTCGGCTAAAAATCGTTGTAAATCAAAATGATGAATTGCGTTAAATGTGACAATACAATCCATTGAATCATTTTCTAATGGCATCTTGTTTGCAGATCCAGGTCTAGCACAAAAATTCAAGACGTTGTTATCCATCAAATAACTCTTCAAGCATTTTATCATGTTTTCATTATAATCAATACAGTGAAGATAGCAATTATCTTCCAAAATTTTTAAGAGTTCTATGGAATATCGCCCATCGCCACAACCAATATCAGCTAGAGTGATTCCTGATTTTCTAGATAATTGATTTTTTATATGTTGTATGAAGTCAAAGTCAGTTGTTCTCAAATCTTTGTATTTTGGAGCAATTTCTGAAAAATGACTATCTGTCTTTTGTTCTACGGTTAAAATATTGCTCAAAATATCACCATCTTTTTTATCAAATCATTACACAGACAAATCATGTAGTTGTGAGAAAAATTTTCGTTAGGAATATTATCGCAACTGTAATGACAGGTACGCGAACAACTATTCATTAAGTGAGTCCAGACGGACTTTAATCATTAGGACTCTAAATTGAACTGAATTCGAAAAAATCATTCTACTTAGTTTAGATCACTTTGCCCTATAAACTAGCTGAAATTAGAATACGTTGTAAAGTTTAGGACAATCAGAGATTGAATCTCTTTTTGTTTTCTGAGATGTTTAATCTAAAAAAGCGATTACTCAGATACATCTTCACGAATAATGATATCTTCAGCATCAGAGAAATTTCCACATTTTTCACAAAGCCAAAGTGTCACATTTTCTGCGTTCATCCATTTTGGAAATCTTCTGCTATTGCATTGTTTACAAAATAGTGGCATAGTTTATCATGTTTCTACTTCTATTAGTACTGACATTATTTCAAAAGAATTTGTCTTGGATTCAAAACAAGTTTTCCAACAAATCAACTTGACATTATAATCTGGATTAGTGGGAATTTTAATGCCTGAAACGGGAGGATACTATTTTTACTGACAGTAGATAGAAAGAGAAAGCCCACCGCTTAGGCACAAATTTTGCGCACTAACTAAAGACATAACGAGAGTCTGTTTACAAAGAATATCTAATATCACTGTAATTGAAATTTTCTTTTACAATTACCACAAAATCTTTCCTTAGTTTTCTTGCTTTCAGTACCTAAAGGTGAACCACATCTATCACATTTTTCTTTAATCATTTTTTATTTCCTAATTTCAAATTACCACACTTAATTTTCTCTTGCAACCTACAAATTCTTAGTTTGATCCAATCTTAGACCCTTGTATCGATTTCTGATAGTTACCTCAGTAACATTTGCTGCTTCGGCAATATCTCTCTGAGTAATATTTTCACCATTCTTAACGGATGCCAAATACAATGCTGCAGCAGCTAAACCCATCGGATCCTTCCCAGATGATTCTTCATGCTCTTGTGCCTCTTGAAGTACTTTGACCGCATATCGTTTTGTTTTTTCTGTAATTCCAAGCTTACTTGCAATTCTTGCAACACATTGAATTGGGTCAACTACTGGCATTTTTAGACCTAATTCTTGATGTAGTAATCTATAATATTTTGAGATATCTTTTTTCTTAAGGTTACCTGCATCTGAAACATCTTTTAGCGTTCTAGGCGTCTCAGTTTCCCTACATGCCGCATAAAGTGATGCTGCAATCAATGCTGAAATTGAACGTCCTTTGACTAAGCCTTTCTCTAATGCTTTTCTGTAAATATAAGCTGATTTTTCTATTATTAAATCAGAAAGTGACAGTTTGTCTTTTAGTCTAGTTAATTCACTTAATGCTTGTCTAAGGTTTCTGTCTGCAGATGCATTGACTTTACTTCTACTATCCCACGTTCTTAGTCTTTCAATGGTGTTTTTCATGGCAGATGTAAGGGGTTTTCCAGACGCGTCACGGTTTATTGGATTGATGATGGTTGAAAGTCCTCTGTCATGAATTGCAAGTGATGTTGGTGCACCCGTTCTAGTAGGATCTGTACCTCCATCTTTTGAAAAAGATCTCCACTCCGGTCCAGAGTCTTGTATTGTCTCAGAAAGAACATGCCCACATTTTCCACAAAATCGTTCCCCCGTAACATTATCCGTTACCATACCATTTCCACAACGTCTACAGACAGTGTCGGCATTGATAATTTGTAAAACCAAAGATAAGATCAACGTTAGTTAATTTGCTTCTTATAAGAACCGGCTTATTCCACGGTTTTTTGTAAAAAATTCATAAAATTAAAATTCTGAAGACAGTTATCCAAAAATAATCAGTTAGTTATTTTTCACCTCAACAGTGGTTTTAGTAATCATTTTGAATCGATATGTTTCAGAGTTTGACTTTAATTATGTAGTAAATTTGAATTCATTGTAAAAATATTATTAATAAACAGATTCACATAATGGACATTTTTCTAAATGACCAACTTTCATTAAAGGGATTATCATTTCATGTCTTGAACACTTAGGACATTCTGTAAACCCACTCATAATTTTTTTACCAAATTATGGTATTTAGTGACATGCCAGTTTGAGCGCTTTCAGACAGAATTTAATTCCATAGACTCTTCGAAGGAATCAAACTAAAAGTCCAGGTTCACATATTGGAAAAATGTTTTTAAAAATAAATTTTAAACTAACACAGTCCCTTTTTCGTTTGTCCCGAATTACATTTTTTTGGATCATTATCATCGCTGGAGCCTTTATCGCTGGAGCCTTTATCGCTGGAGCCTTTATCGCTGGAGCCTTTATCGCTGGAGCCTTTATCGCTGGAGCCTTTATCGCTGGAGCCTTTATCGCTGGAGCCTTTATCGCTGGAG
>JAQBBT010000132.1:0-3154 GCA_032125915.1 Nitrososphaerota archaeon | reverse complement strand
TTGGGTGGGTGAACATGAGGCAGGATTATTGCCTGAGGATTTAAGATATCTTTATCATAAAATCGCTTTGTCTCATGATATGATTGTTGAAGGGTTATTTGAATAATTTCTTATTTTATTTCAGAAAATTCCACCATTTTCAGAACTATTTTTTGTTTGACGTTATCGTTAGTATGTCTTTATTCGCCAAATTCAATACATTAGAAAAATATATGTCCAATAGACACTAAATCTGTGTCTGAAGAAATAACTCCTGAAGATCGTGAACGTATTGCTCTATTACGGTTAATTACAAATTCAAAGCATGAATTCAACAAACTTTCTATAGTTCAGTTGGCAAGATTACAGGAACTGATTGAAAAAAAGGATTACAGTCACAACAAAAAAGCTCATAAATCTAAATTGAAACTATTGGGAAAAATTAACGTTAGGCTTTACGAGTTAGGGGAAGGACACTCTATTATTTAGATTTAAGAATTCAATTAGGTACAAATAGTAAAAAGAATGTGTTTTATCGTGACAAAAAACTATCTCGTAAATGAGACTAGTCCTTATTTACTTCAACATGCCGATAATCCGGTTCATTGGTATGCATGGAATGATGATGCACTAAAAAAAGCTCGAGATGAAAATAAACCCATTTTTCTTAGTGTTGGTTATAGTGCATGTCATTGGTGTCATGTGATGGCTCATGAGTCATTTGAAAATGATGATATTGCTAAATTTATGAATGAACATTTTGTAAACATCAAGGTGGATAGAGAAGAACGACCTGACATAGATGACATCTACCAAAAAGTTTGCCAAATAGCTACCGGACAAGGAGGTTGGCCGTTGAGTATTTTTCTTACACCTGATCAAAAACCATTCTATGTGGGAACTTATTTTCCTGTTTTAGATTCTTATGGTCGTCCTGGGTTTGGTAGTATCTTGAGACAGTTATCTCAAGCATGGAGCGAAAATCAAAAAGATATTGAAAAAACTGCAAACAATTTCTTTGATGCCTTACAAAAAACAGAAGCCATTAAAGTTCAGACAAAATTAGAACGATCTTTGCTAGATGAGGCAGCTATGAACTTGTTTCAAATGGGTGATTTCTCTTACGGTGGATTCGGCAGTGCTCCAAAATTTCCAAACGCTGCCAATGTCTCCTTTTTGTTCCGTTATGCAAAATTATCTGGACTCTCCAAATTCAACGAATTTGGCCTAAAAACTCTAAACAAGATGGCAAAAGGGGGAATTTTTGATCAAATTGGTGGAGGCTTTCATAGGTATTCTACTGATGCCAAATGGCTAGTCCCACATTTTGAGAAGATGCTTTATGATAATGCGCTAATTCCAGTAAATTATGCTGAGGCGTACCAAATCACAAAGGATCCTTTCTATCTTGATGTTCTCAAAAAAACGTTGGATTTTGTTACCCGAGAAATGACTTCTTCTGAAGGTGGATTCTTTTCAGCATATGATGCAGATTCAGAGGGCGACGAGGGAAAATTTTATGTTTGGAGCAAAAGCGAAATTAAAAATATTCTCGGAGATGATGCCGAATTATTTTGTCTTTATTATGATGTCACTGATGGGGGGAATTGGGAGGGGAAAAATATTTTATGTAATAACATTAACATCTCCACTGTAGCATTCAATTTTGGAATAACTGAAGATAAGGCTAGGGAAATTATTTCTTCTTGTTCTCAAAAACTGCTACATATCCGTTCTAAACGCATTTCTCCAGGTTTAGATGATAAAATTCTCACCTCTTGGAATGCATTAATGATTACAGCATTTGCAAAAGGATATCGTGTTACTGGAGATGTAAATTATCTAAATGCTGCAAAAAATTGTATCTCTTTTCTCGAAAAAAATCTTTTAGTTGATGGTAAATTGTTAAGAACTTACAAAAACGGCACAGCAAAAATTAATGGGTATTTGGATGATTACTCATATTTTGTAAATGCATTGCTTGATGTTTTTGAGATTTATCCTGATTCAAAATACCTCGATCTTGCATTACAATTGAGTGGTCATCTAATTGATCACTTTTGGGATGAAGAAAATGATAATTTTTTTATGACTTCTGATAGTCATGATTCTCTAATCATCAGGCCAAAGAACAACTATGATTTGTCTTTGCCCTCAGGAAATTCAGTTTCATGTTTTGTCATGCTTAGATTATTTCATTTTTCTCAAGAAAAGAAATTTTTGGAAATTTCAACTAAAATTATGGAATCTCAGGCACAAATGGCAGCTGAGAATCCATTTGGGTTTGGATTCTTGTTAAACACAATTTACATGTATTTGCAAAAGCCTCTGGAGATTACAATTCTAAATAATACTAACATCGAGGTTACTGATTTTTTAACAAAATCATTTCTACCAGAGTCAATTTTGGTTTCAATAAAGGATTCAAAACAGTGTGATGCTTTATCTAATTATACTTTCTTTGCAGGAAAAGTCTTTGATTCTAATACCACTAATGTTTTTGTTTGTAGAGATTTTACTTGCTCACTACCCCTTCAAACTATTGATGATATCAAAAAAGCATTAGGATAATTCTAAACTTAGTTAAATTTTTCTCAAATCCATATGTAATATTTCGCCAACCTGAGGCCTACCTAGATACTCGTATCTATTTTTTGGCATAGCCATTGTAATTTGAGTTTGTTGATAGCTTTTCACATTTATTGTAGGTTGAGCTTGAAGAATTGCCTCAAGTAAAGGCATAACCTGTTCCTTTGTTTCTGCATCTAGTTTTTTGGCAACATTTTCAATAATCATCTGTTTTTGGGATATGGGTTCAGTTGATACATTTTCAATTAATGTCAATTGTATCATTTGGCCATTATCTACAATTTGTGAAATTTTAAATTCGTTTGTATCTGACAATAAATTTATTGATCTGCCTTGTGATTTATCTTTACCGAAGGGCAAAATATAGTGAAACAAATGCAATAGTTATTGATCCTGATACCCCTAATCCAAAGATAATTTTGCTTCCATCTATTTTCATATGATTTGTAATTTAAAATTCAAATTAATTTGTAGCTATGTTTCTTAATTTTTCTGATTCATTAATCTCTCCTACATGGGTGTTTTGATAAAAAATTACTTCTTTTAGCGGTCTTGAACCAAGTAAACTGTATTCAAAAATCTGCAA
>JAQBBT010000131.1:0-3318 GCA_032125915.1 Nitrososphaerota archaeon | reverse complement strand
CCCATCAACTTGTTGTCCAGAAATAATTTTCTTTAATATAGAATCCAAAGTTTTGGCCAAATTCCCGATGGGTTCTTTTCCCATCATTGGTGCTAGCCCCTTGATTTTATGCATGTGTTTTTCAATTTCATCAGAATTTTTTGAAAGGTCGTCATCATTTTTACAAGAATCTAAAATTGTGGCAATGCCAGATAACTCGTCGTTTATTTCTTGAGTTGCAACTTTCATGAATTCATCAGACATGACTGTTCAAGAAATAACATCTCCTCTTTTTATACTTCATGCCTAGCTTTTCTAGGTGTGAAGATAGTAAGTAAATTGTATGTGTTAGTTGGAATTTTAATTGTAGCTGCGGCTTTTAATTTGTTTTTACTTTATCAAGATGAAAAATCAGGGATATTTGGCCAAGGTTCTGACCAACAAACAATAATTCAAATTTTGTTGGCAGTAGATATTGCAACATTTTTTTTGGTACCAGTAGTTATCAGACAATCGCTTTCACCATTAAAAACAGTCAACAAAGCTCTATCAAGAGTAAAAGAAGGCACGTATGGTGAGAAAATAAAATACACTTCTGAAGATGAAATTGGAGAGTTAGTCACTTCATTTAACATAATGTCTGACACAATTAAAGAAAAAGAAGAGCAGGCAAAAAAAACAGATATTGCAAAAGATGAGTTTTTGGCAATGATAACACATGAACTAAAAACTCCGCTAGTTCCTATTCAAGGATATTCAGATATTTTACTCAGCGAACATTTAGGAAAATTAACTCCACAACAAAAAGACAGACTTTCAATAATCAAATCAAGTTCTGAAACACTTTTGGGAATAATTTCAGATTTGTTAGATGTTCAAAAATTAGAGATTGGTCAGTTGAGAATGAAAAAAGAAAATTCAGACATTAAAGACTCAATTCTAAAATCAGTGAATGCTCTTGCACCACAAGCTGAAAAAAATGAAATTCAACTAGTATCAAATGCCAAAAATTTTGTAATTTATCATGATTCTGAAAGAATTAAGCAGGTATTGACAAACTTGATCAAAAATGCCATAATAGCAGCTGAACCTAAAAGTGGTAAGATCGAGATAACCATGGATGAGAATCCCTCAGAGATTCAAATTAGTGTAAAGGATAATGGAACTGGAATACCACACGACAAGCAAAAAGATCTATTCAAAAAATTCTATCAAGTAGATACTACCCTAACAAGAGAAAGAGGTGGAAGTGGATTGGGATTGGCAATATGTAAAGGAATAATCGATAATCACGGAGGCAAAATATCAGTAGAAAGCGAAGAGGGTAAAGGGGCCAAATTCACCTTTACGATTCCAAAACTGCCAGTAGAAATTACTTAAAGAAAACAAACTCTCAGAACTAAAATTGCTCACTCTAGTAAAAAAATGGATTTTGTGTTAGTAAGGATTATGGATGAAAGTCACGAACAACCCAAAAATGATGAATTTTACTCCAACAGTACAGCATATTTTGAATTTCTCAGACACAGGGGGGAAACAGACTATGAATATGAAGACGAGTACTACTTTACCATGCCTGCAATATCAAGCAAATAGGCAGAAGATTTACGAGGATCATCCAATCTTTAATTTTCATGGAGTCTAATCTTCAAGAACTTGCAGATAAAGTAATCCGATACGCAGAAAATGAGGGGGTTCAATATTGTGATGTCCGAGCAGAAAAACAGACAAGAAAATCACTCTTGATAGAAAATGGAGAAATAGAACATGTCAGAAATAAAACAGACCAAGGAATAGGAATAAGACTTTTGAAAAATGGCGCTTGGGGATTTTATTCAATTAATAATCCTAAATCATTTGAAGAGGTAAAAGAATCAATTAACCAAGCAATAAAAAATGCAAATCATTATTCAAAGAAAAAGAACAATCCTGTAAAATTGATTCCCATTAATGTCAACAGAGTGAAAAAAGAATATCCAGTTTTAAAAAAACCTGAAATCGAAGATTTGATTAGAGTTGGATTAGAATGTGATAAAATTATTTTAGAAAAACCACGAATAATAAAATCATCAGTAAATCCATGGTATACAATAAATTCAAAATATTTTGTCAGTACAGAAGGTTCTGAAATTTTACAAAACTTTACAGATGTAGTAATTGACATGATTGTAACGGCTCATGAATCAGGATTAACACAGTCAGTAAACATCACAGAAGGTGGCAGAGGAGGAATGGAGCAAATTATTGAAAACAATAAAGCCCAAACCAGCGCAACACAAATCGCAGAGAAATCTTCTCAACTCATCGATGCAAAACCTGCAAAAGAAGAAAAAGCAACCGTAGTGATGAATCCAGATTTTGTGTCTTTGTTGACTCATGAAATTTTAGGACATCCTTCTGAGGCAGATAGAGTTCTTGGAAAAGAAATGGCATGGGCAGGAGGAGCATGGTGGAAAAATAAACTTGGGGAAAAAATTGGATCAGAGCAACTAAATGTGTTTGATGATCCCACAATCAAAGAAAGTTTAGGGTGGTATTATTTTGATGATGAGGGAGTACAAACCCAAAGAACTACTTTGATTGAAAATGGAATTCTAAAAAACCACATGCAGAATCGTGAGACTGCAGGCATTTTTGATACGCAACCAACAGGAAACATGCGTGCTACGGACTATAGATTTATGCCTTTGATTAGGATGGCATGTACCTGTATTGGTGCAGGAGATTGGAAGGTCGACGAGATGGTAAAAGAAGTCAAAGAAGGGTATCTCATCTCAAATATGAAAATACCTTCAATTGATATGAAAAGATACAACTGGAGCATATCATGCCAATATGCGCAAAAAATTGAAAATGGAGAAATAACAGATTTGCTTAGAGATGTAATTGTGATGGGAACAGCACCAGAATTTTTTAAATCAATTGATGCATGTGGCAATGACTTTACAGTAAGACCAATTACTAATTGTGGAAAAGGAGACCCCATGCAATCAATGATTATGGGTAATGGCGGCCCATCCATCAGAGGAAAGGCAACAGTGAGGAGTGTAAATTAGATTATGGATTCTAAACTAGAAACAGTTAGACAAAATGTAATTGAATGTACCAAATGTGATCTTTGTAAAACTAGGACAAACGCAGTACCAGGAAAAGGAAATTTTAATTCAGATGTGATATTTGTAGGAGAAGCCCCAGGAAAAAATGAAGATTTGCACGGAGAGCCATTTATCGGCGTAGCGGGAAAAAAGTTAACCGTTGCTTTAGAGAATGCAGGAATCTCAAGGGATGAAGTATACATAACAAACACTGTAAAGTGTAGACCACCTAACAACAGAGTTC
>JAQBBT010000130.1:0-3995 GCA_032125915.1 Nitrososphaerota archaeon | reverse complement strand
CTAGTTGGTTTTGAACATGATGATGCAAAAGCTATTCCTGATTGGGTAAGAACAACAATGACTTTCTATCTTGATGAGCAAATTTCTGAAAGAGAAATACTTGATGCGTTTAACTATCTCTTTGAAAACAACATAATGCATCTTTCTCAAAAAGCAGCTCAAAAAGTGCAAGACATGAGGAATGAAATTGATGATTTAAAATATGAACTGGAAGAAACAAAAGCAGCAATTGCAATTCCTAATCTTATAGAGGCAAGAAAAGGGGCTAATGAATCTTCAACGAGTTCAGAAAGTGGAGAGAGGGTAATGCAACCAGAATATGGAGTAGGAGATGACACTCAAACCAAAGTCGAGGTTAGAGGATTGGACCCTGAAACAAAGGAATCAACTTTAGAGGCAAATAAAGAATCAGTTCAAAGATTTGTAGTTCAACTTTATTCAGATGTTGATTTTGCAAGCAAAACAGTAGATGATGTTCTTAGAAAAGGGGGAACGGCACCGGCTTGGGAAGATGGTATTGATGCATTTTCACAACATGGCTTACGTGAAAGTGTAATTCCAGACCTTCAAGGAATCGTAGTATTGTGCAATATAGAAATTGACAAAAAAACACAACAGATTGATGCCGAGCTAGAAATGATAAAGCAATGGCTTGAAATAATTTCTGAAAAGCAAAAAAATGAAACCTATGATGCATCAGGCAGACTTACTAGTACTACGGAATCAAGTGCACAACATAACCAGTCAGACCTTGACTTTATCACGAGAAAACTAAGCAGTATTGATCAGCAGATAAAGGCACTTGACACAGGAATTATAGTTTTGAAGCAAAAACTCTCTTCAACAGGAGATGATGCACAATTAGCAAACATTGATCTTCAAAATGCATTACAAAAACAACAGCAAACAATGCAAACCTTGTCAAATATCATGAAAACTCAACATGATACTCTAAAGGCAATCATAAACAACATGAGATAACACTCACTTTTAATTCGCATCACTTCCAAAAAATAATTTCAAAATAGAAAAACGAAAAGAGATTAGAATCTAAGAATTATTAATCTCGTTTACTGTTTTTTACAGATACATTTAGGGCGTTTTAGATGACACTTGTTACAATAATGTCTTTGTGTTCGAGCTACTGCCATAGTCAAACATTTCGAGTAAGTGAATAAAGGTTTACTGTTTGACTTTGATCCGAGTCCGCACAGATACGTAGTCTTGAGTCGTTTTTGAGGGTAATTTAATGAAAAAAAGTTTAGAATCTAATCTTCATCTGAACCTTGTTCATCATTCTTTTCAAAAGTCATATCAGTTCCTTGACATGACTCACATTTTTCCATTATACCAAATTCATTCATGAACTTACCTTTACCATCACAGCTAAAACAATTCAATCTGTTCTAATTTGCTTAGATGAGCATTAAGGTTTCCCAATAATCCCAATTATCGCGACTACAGCGTATTGGAGTTTAGAATCTAAATCATCAGCGCCTGCACAGAAAACAAAACTTTGATTTTTCTTTGATTTCAGAAATTTCAATATCATAACATTCATCATCATGAGTTTGTACAAATTTTTTAATTGCGTGAATTTCAAATATCATATAATCATATTTTTTATCTATCAATCCCAAGCCATCAATTAATTCATTTTTTTCATCTGTAAATTTTTGAGGCAGAACATCAGATACAGATTTTAATAAATTACCAATATCCTTCTGGGAATTACCTTCTTCAGTAGTTTGATCATTCAAATAGAAACAGATGTCAAGGTAAATCTTTTTCCCTAAAGTTTTTTGCCGTAGTTCTTCAATATTTGGAATTTTATCAAGAATGATTTTTTTGAGTGCTTTTTTATTTTCTACATAATCTCCTGCAGATGTCAATGGTGTAAATTTTCTAGTTGGTTTTGCAAGTGATTCTCTAACCATTACTTTATCATACTTTAGAATTAGTGTCAAGTTTGTAGGAGATGTTTCTTTTTGGATACGTCGAATTACTGCATTAATTGAACTATCATAATTATGAATCTGAAACTTTTCTTTTTGGATTGTACTCATGATACAAATTCGGCAGGTCAGGGTTTTAAACTCAAAAGTGAACGCCAGGTAAGGGATTCGAGCCCCTGCACGCTTGCGCGTAGCCGTTTTCGAGACGGCCGCCGTACCACTTGGCTAACCTGGCATTTTTTCTTAAAATTTTCACCATAATAAAGAAAACAATTCGAAATAATACAGAAAATCACTAAATAACAAAATTTAGAGTTTAGTCAATCTTGACTAGTCCATCTTGGAATTTTTTCTTGATCTGTTCTTTAGATTTGCCCCATTCTTGTTCTGAAATTTTATCTGAAAAAATGGATTTAAAATCTACCGATGCTTTTTTTGGTTTATCTATTGCTTTCAAAATTTCTTGTTTCTCTGTAGCATTCAGTGGAAAATAACTGGTAATTGTTGATAATATTCCATTACCGTCAATTTTGAGATCGTATATTTTCTCATCAAGATATGAGGAAGTAGATAATTTTTTCATGATTCTTCCTTTTTGCCTTTCACCAAGCTAAAAGCAATTAGCACAGCACCAACGGCCATCCAGCCAATTGCATATCCTGTCAAATCCTCCAGCATACTCAGATTTCCCTGAACCCCTAAATTCAGAGCAAGACTGATAATTCCGCCAATAATAAAGCTAATTCCTGCCCAAAAAATCCATGTCTTCATATTTTAAATGAAATGTATGGGACATATTGATTTTGCTTTGATTCTTGAAAAGATAAATACAAAACAGTAAAAAAAATACAATTCACAATGGGATTAAATCTAAAGCAGCTTGTAATTCGAGAAAAGACAAAGTTAGAGTCATTTTCAAACAAAGTCATTGCAATTGATGCGTATAATGCAATATACCAATTTTTAGCAAGTATTAGAGGACCTGATGGAATGCAGTTAACTGATTCTGAAGGTAGAATAACTAGCCATCTTAGTGGATTGCTTTATAGAAATATCAATTTCTTATCTTTGGGAATAAAGCCGGTTTGGGTCTTTGATGGAAAACCACCATCACTGAAGACCGCAGAGATTGAAAGGAGGAGACAAATCAAAAGAGACGCTACTGTAAAATATGAAAAAGCAATAGCTGCAGGCCAGATGGAGGAGGCAAGAAAATATGCCCAGCAGACAACTAGCATGAAAGACGGGATGGTTAAAGAATCAAAACAACTCTTAGACCAATTTGGAATTCCATACATTGATGCACCATCAGAAGGAGAGGCAACTGCAGCCCACTTGACTAACACAGGACAGGCATATGCCTCTGCCAGTCAAGATTTTGATTCAATTTTACTTGGCGCAAAAAGATTAATCAGAAATTTTACAAGTAGCGGAAGACGAAAAATTCCAAATAGGAATACCTACATTGAGATAGAGCCAGAAATTATAGAGACTGCAAAAACACTAGAATCACTTCAAGTTACAAAAGAACAGCTAGTAGATATTGGAATACTAATTGGAACTGATTTTAATCCAGATGGCTTTGAGCGAGTAGGACCAAAGACTGCATTAAAAATGATAAAACAATATTCAAGATTAGAGGATATTCCTCAGATTCAAGAGCAATTAGAAAAAATAGACTATGAGCAAATTAGAAAAATTTTCCTGCACCCAGATGTTGCAAATGTAGACGAGATAATATTTGAGCAGGTAAACTATGAGGGAATTATGAATTATCTAGTTAAAGAGAGGAGTTTTTCTGAAGATAGAATTCAATCTTCATTGAATCGACTCAAAAAAGCAATAGAGAAGAAAAGCCAGAACTTAGATCAGTGGTTTTGAGCATGGTTTAGGAAGTATTTGTTTCATAGTT
Source organism: Nitrososphaerota archaeon (assembly GCA_032125915.1). Lineage (GTDB taxonomy): Archaea > Thermoproteota > Nitrososphaeria > Nitrososphaerales > Nitrosopumilaceae > Nitrosomaritimum. The sequence goes on along the minus strand of JAQBBT010000130.1, from coordinate 128 downwards.
TGACTTTAGTTGGCAGTGTCTGATTCAAATCAGTTAACATCGATTAACTGAAAATCGAGGGTATCGCCCCATTTAGTAAATTCCCCTTAAGGGATTTGAAATTATTTTTTTGGGAAGGTACTCGTCCA
>JAQBBT010000129.1:0-3703 GCA_032125915.1 Nitrososphaerota archaeon | reverse complement strand
TAGGAGATATTTCTTTAGTGTTTGACATGACTTATTTCAAAATATTAAGAATGTAAAATTTCTATCCCAAACCCATACGACGTAGGTTTCCTTGCATTTGCCTCCCTTTGGAGGCTTTCATCATATTCTTGGAATTTTTGTAGTTTTTGACCAATTCTTTTACTTCATGCTCTGACCAGCCAGAACCGCGTGCTATTCGTTTTATTCGTGATGAATTTAGTAAGTCAGGATCCGCCTTTTCTTCTTTTGTCATACTTTGAATAATGAATCTCCATTTTGATACTCTTCCCTCCATTTGATCAAGTTGATCATCTTTTACCATACCTGAAAGACCAGGCATGTTATCAAGAAAGCCTCGCAAAGATCCAACCTTGGTAACTTCTTCAAGCTGATAGAAAAAATCCTCCATGTTCATTTTCCCACTAGAAATTCGTTTTAATCTAATATCATCACCTTCATTTTCTAATCTTTTAGCAAGATCTAAAACAGCTTGGATATCACCCATGCCAAGTAACCGCCCAACAAATCTAGTTGGAGAAAATTTTTCTAAATCATCTATTCGCTCTCCTGTTCCAATATACATAATTTGAGCCCCTGTAGCTGCTGAGGCAGCAATTGCACCACCACCTTTAGCAGAGCTGTCTAATTTGGTAACAATGATTCCACCGACAGGTAATGTCTTATGAAATGCTTCAGCTTGGCTGAAACACTGCTGACCAATAGTCCCATCAATAACAAGTAAAACAAGATCTGGATTTGCAACTTTATTGATTCGATCCATCTCATCGAGAAGATCTTGTTCTTGTTTGTGTCGTCCAGCAGTATCTATCAAAATAATATCCAAAGGTAATTTTTCATAATGCTTTAACCCATTTTTTACAATTTCAGGAGAATCTTTGTTGTTTTCTTCTCCATATACTTCTACATTTGATTTTTCACACATGGTACGTAATTGAACCAATGCCCCAGGTCGGTAGGTATCAGCTCCGATAACACCTACAGAGTATCCTTGTTTTGTTAGAAACTTTGCAAGTTTTGATGCAACCGTGGTTTTACCACTTCCTTGAATTCCAAGAAGGATTACTTTATTTTGTTTTCCAGATTGGAAATTAAATTCAGTTTCATTTCCAAGCAACTTGGAAAGTTCATCATAGAGGATTTTTACAATATGATCTTTTCTTGAAAGCCCAGGGGGAGGAGTTTCATTAATGGATCGATCCTCAAGATTTTTGGTAATCTCTAATACTAATCGTACATTCACATCAGACTGCAGTAATGCCCTTTGGACATCTTTTGATAATTCTTTGATTAATTCCTCGTCTATTCCTGAGGACTTTACAATTTTTTGTATAGCGCCTCTAAGGCTATCCTTAAGATTATCTAACATCGTAATTTAGCCTCGCATCTAATATTTCAAACCTTCCACGATAGCCATCCCAAATTTTTTCTTCTTTAATAATTTCAATTGGGTGTGAAAATAAAGGGCAATTTGTTACAAAGGTTTCAGCTTCTCCTCCTTCGAAATTGAGATTAAATCCAAATTTTTCTGATAAAGTTTGCAAGTGCTCAAGTTCTTTTTTTCCAATTTTTTTCCCCAGCCAAGAGTCATCTAGACCTCCAGATGAAACACTGGCGATAATGAAAACAAAACTAGAGGAGAGTAAATCATCAAGATATTGCTTGGGCTCAGAATCCCATAAAGGAGAAAACAATTTTAAATTTAATTTATTACATAAAGTTTCAAAAATATTTTTTTGAAATTTACTTTTAATTCCTCCATGAACTATGCCTTCAATGGAATAATCATGTTTTGCCATAACCAACATTTCTTCCATCACTTGCAATTCTGTGCTAGTTTCATCAGAATATGATTCGGTTGTTATTTGAGGAATTTTCATAGATTCAGATTGTAAACGGGTCCATTTCAAATTTGGATGATGTAACAAATGACTTTCAGCCGATTTTGGAAAAACACTCAACAGACACCTTACATCATGTCCTTGGTTTTTTACCAAATGGATTGAATAAGTGCTATCTTTTCCCCCTGAGAACAAGGCTGCCAATTTCATAGTATTAAGAAATAGTGGTTATTCAGTGGAAAATAAGATTAACTAAAATAAAATTATTAGATGCCTCATTACTCATAATCCTCATCACATATCAGATGGCTTTTCCGCTCATCATCAGCACCTAAACTAGACCATATTATAGATTATTTTAGTATGATTTTTCATACATACAAAATATCAGAGTGTTTGTTACTTTTTGGCCATTAATTACCACTAGTGGCATCAAATGATCTGTTTTTTATTCTATTAACGCGTATAATAAACAGGAAGCTGATACGATATTTCCACTATCGCGTCAATACCAGCGTCGATTTACTGGTGAAGAATACTCTCGACACTACGTAAAGGATGCAGCCAGCACTAATCAGCTTCCGAGTTATCCTAACAAGAAATGGAATTAATAAATTAGATTTGGTTTATTTTTTTTGGTTTTTGAGAAGGATTATTCTTCATCAATAATAAGCCACGATAATCCTCTAACTTCTTCCCAAGATTCGCTATTGAAATTTGTCATATCTATAATTACAAGATTTCATTTAAAAGCAACACGAATGATTTGTTCATTTCAATGATTAGTGAAGAACTAAAAACTCTGAAATTATAAATTCGGTTAATTTCTAATTGCAACAGTGAAAAAATTACCAAGAATTAATTTATTCATTGTAATGATATCTCTAGTTCCGCTTCTCATGTTTGGGGAGACTGAAAATTATTTTCAAGGGGCTGAGGCAATTGCATACTTTCCACCACCATTAAAACAAATCAAGGACGGAGTAAATCCATCTCAGGTTACATGTACTGAAGGTTTAGAACTAGTCCTAAAGCAGTCAAATGGTCAACCTTCCTGTCTAAAACCTTCAAGTGTTGCAAAATTGATTGAGCGTGGATGGGCAATTCATATTTTACCGGACTATATTGTAGGAAATAATAATTCAGAAATTTTTTCATTAGGGAAATATAATATTCAAACAAATGATGTTTCTTATTTTGGTGAAAGTAAGGGATTTTTGGCCAGACCAACTATACCAGGAGAATTTCCAGCCATTGTCATGATTCATGAATGGTGGGGGTTAAATGATAACATAAAAAAGATGGCAGAGAAACTAGCATCTCACGGATACATAGTTCTTGCCGTAGACTTGTATAATAATAAAGTTGGAACTACATCAGAAGAAGCACGACAATTGGTAACCGCATTCGATATCGAAGTGGGGGTTGAAAACATGAATTCTGCAATATCGTATTTGAAAACAGAATACTCTACTGAAAATATCGGATCAATTGGATGGTGTTTTGGAGGGGGTCAATCCCTTAATCTCGCAATGAATAATTCCGATCTTGATGCTACTGTCATGTATTATGGTCAAGTGTCATTAGATCCAGAGAAGTTATCAAATATTTCATGGCCTATTTTAGGAATATTTGCTGAAAAAGATCAAGGAATTACATTGGAGTCTGTGAAAAAATTTGAAACTCAGTTAAACAATTTGAACATAACAAATCAAATCATCAGCTATCCCGGAGTTGATCATGCATTTGCCAACCCATCAGGTGATAGATATTCTCCAGAGGAATCAAAAGACGCATGGCAAAAAACGGTAAAATTTTTCAATGAAAATTTGAAATAGTTTTCT
>JAQBBT010000128.1:0-6530 GCA_032125915.1 Nitrososphaerota archaeon | reverse complement strand
ATCATTTGACCATGTTACTACACCGCCAACATCTACTGTTACTTCATAGGGTACGAAACATTCGTTTGTTGTCTCACATCCTGGAACAGATGTTCCTTGTGGAGTGCTAACACTTGCAGTCATATGATCTGCAAATGCGGGACTAATTGTTGCAACTAAAGAGAGTGTAAAGAGTATCAATAGTGAATTTAGCACTATTTTCGTTTTTGATTGCATTATTCTAAATACAAAAGGGGAGATTAAAAGAATGCCGGAAGTCCATTACAATAAAGTTTCTTTGATTTGCTCAAAAGATCCAAGAACAGTGTGTACTTCAGATATGGTGTTTTGTACATTAAAATTTTTCAACTCATCAGAAGTAAAGGGCCCTATGGAAACAATAGAGGATTTTTTTAAATTTTCAAGTAAGGAAACTTTATCAAAGTCTTTGGACATTATCTCAAAGAACGCCCTAACAGATGATGCACTTGTAAATATTATACCGTCAACCTTATTTTGAGCAAAAAGTTCTCTGAATTCATTCCATTGAGTTGTATCCCTAAATGCACATACAGTGTAGAGATGAATTTCCTTTACATCAATTCCAATTTTATTCAAGAGTTCTTTTAAAAATGGAGTGGATGCTCCGCTACGAGGGACAATTACTCTTTTTCCCACTGCATGTAATTGGGTGAATAGTTCCCCCACCCCTACAGATGAAAAAATATTTGGCATGTGTGCAACTTTGATTCCTTCATTTTCAAGTGCAATTTTTGTTTTAGGACCTACGGCCATTACAATTGTATTTGCCACAGCTAACTGTAGTTTTTCAAATTTTGAGACTTGTTTGGCAGTATCAAAGAGAAGTTTTACTGCTTTTGAGCTCATAAATACAGAATAGTCAGGATCATATTGTTTTAACGAATCTAAAAATTCATCAACTATTTTTTCGCCCTTGCTTACCAGTTCAATTGTAGGCAATGGTAGAGGTTTTGCATTATTTTTTGTCACCAAGTCAATAAATTCAGAAGAATCGTCTTTGGATCTAGTAATTGCAATGGTTTTTCCCTCAAGCATTTTTTCTCCACCCTATAACATCAGACAAATCCACCACCTTGCCGATTATAATATTGGATGGTGGATTAATTTTTTTAGCCTTTACAAGTTTAGATATATTTGACACATTTCCTTTAACCATTTTTTGTTGTGGAGTAGTACCATTTTGAATTACAGCTACTGGGGTGTTTTTATCTAATCCTCCAGCAATTAGCTGTTTGCAAATTGTGTCAATTCTAGATAATCCCATCATAATCACTATAGTGTCTACTGATTTGGCAAGTCTTTTCCATTTTACAACTTCATTTTTCTTTTCTGGATCTTCATGTCCGGTAACAAAAACTACAGAAGAAGAATATTTTCTATGAGTTAATGGGATTCCAGCATAAGTTGCCGAGCCGATTCCAGAGGTTATCCCTGGAACGATTTCATATTTTATTTTGTGCTCTTTGAGAAATTCTGCCTCCTCACCACCACGTCCAAAAATAATAGGATCTCCGCCCTTTAGTCGAACAACATTTTTTTTAGATTTTGCATATTTTACCATCAAATCATTTGTTGTGTTCTGATGAGTCGTATCATCTCCAACGGCACGGCCAACATAGACTTTTTCTGTTTTTTTTGGAATCATTGAAATTATTTTTTTGCTTACCAATCTATCATAAAGAACAATGTCAGCTTTTTGGAGAAGTTCCACGGCATGCAAAGTGATCAATTTGTGATCTCCAGGACCAGCTCCTACAAGATAGACTTTGCCTGTCATTTCCTATTCCATTCCTCCACTTTTTCTCTCCAATTTAATGCAAGGTCATTTACGCCTTTCTGACGAAGTTCTTCTCCCGCACTTTTTCCTAAAGAATAAGGGTCACTTTTGCTACCAGTTTTTGTTACGTAAAGCAACTGTTTACCATCAACAGAAAATGCACTTACCGTAATAGTCATTTGTTCACCATTTGATTTGGCATATGCTCCAACTGGAAATCTACATCCAGAATCCACAAAATCAGACAGTGCACGTTCTGCCTCTATCTCAAGTTTTGAGTTAGCATCCTCAATTTTTTTCAGCATTTGGATTGTTTGCTCATTGTCTTTTCTTGCAACTATTGCAAGTGCACCCTGGCCAGGAGAGGGAGAAAAGTCTTCAATAGATAGTGGAGTAAATGACACATCAATTCCCAGTCTAGTAATTCCTGCTTGAGCCAAAACAATCGCATCAAAGTTTTCACCTGATGCTTTTTTAATCCTAGTTTCAATATTTCCACGAATTGGCTTTACTACCACATCAGGTCTCTTTCTTGAGATTTGAACTGCTCTTCGCAAAGAACTAGTACCAATCACAGCACCAGACTTTATGGTATCAAGTGTGGAACCATCTGATGAGATAAACACATCATTTACCATCTCTCTTTTTGGAATACATGCAAGCACAAGACTGTCATCCAGTTGGGACGGAACATCTTTTAGACTATGTACTGCAAAGTCAATTTCTTTTTGAGCAACTGCCTTGTCAATTTCTTTTTCAAATATTCCTTTTTGATCAATTGTGAATAGTGGCCTAGTATCAGTATCACCCCTAGTCTTTATTGTTTTAATTTCAAATTCTAAATCAGAATGTATCTTTTTTAATTCAGATATTACCCAGTTTGTTTGTGCCAGAGATAATTGACTACCTCTTGCCCCAACCACATACTTCAATTTTTCACCGACTTTAGAGCAATGCGATAAGCATCAAGAGTGTTATTAAGATCAGTTTGTGTATGAGCATCAGATAGAAAAACGACTTCGAATTGAGAAGGGGCAATGAAAATTCCATTTTTCAATAATGTTTTGAACATTTTTTGGAATTTTTTTGCATCTGCATTTTTGGATGTAGTATAGTCAGTTACAGGCTTATTTGTAAAAAATATCTGAAACATTGAAGAAGTAAGATTAATCTGATGAGGAATCTTCAGATCAGTTGCAATATCATCTAATGCATGCGTAAATTTTACATTATATCGCTCAAGTTTAGAATATAGTTTATTTTTTATTTTGTTTATCGTTTTAACAGAACTTATGGCAGCAGAGACTGAAATTGGATTTCCTGCAAATGTAGATGCCTGATAAACCTTACCTCCCGGAGAAAGCAAATCCATAATTTCTTTTTTACCTCCAACTGCAGCAATTGTAAATCCATTTCCCAAGGCTTTCCCAAGTGTAGTAATATCGGGTTTAATTCCAAAATGTTGCTGTGCACCACCAGGTGACACTCTAAATCCAGTTACAACCTCATCGAAGATTAGTGGAACATCGTATTGTTTTGTAATTTTTCTCAAGTCAAGTAAAAAATTTTTTTCAGGTAAGATTAATCCCATGTTAGCCAAGATTGGTTCAACAATAACTCCTGCAACATCTTTGTTTTTTCTAATAGTGTTTTCTAAATCTTCAGAATTATTATATTGCACCACCAAAGTATTTTTTGAGACTTCATCTAACCCACCATCTGAAACTGAGATCCCATTATGAGCAGATCCTGAACCTGCCTTAACTAAAACAGAATCATGAGACCCATGATAGCACCCTTCAAATTTTATGATTTTTTTCTTTTTGGTATAACCACGTGCTAATCTTATTGCAGTCATGGTTGCCTCGCCTCCAGAATTAACTAGCCGAATTTTATCAATGGAGGGAAAATTAGTACAGATTAATTTTGATAATTCAATTTCAGCAGAAGTCGGAGTGCAATACAATGTCCCTAGTTTTAGCTGATCTGTTACAGCTTTGAGAATTTCTTTTTTTCTATGTCCTAAAAGTAATGCACCATAACCATTACAAAAGTCAATGTAGTGATTTCCATCTTCATCCCAGATGTATGCCCCATCTGATTTTTTTGTAAAAAATGGGTATGGCTCAAAATACCTAACGGGACTGTTGACGCCTGATGGAATTATTTTTTTTGCATCGCTAAATAATTTCCTTGAACTAGGCACAATTCAATAGGAATTTAGGCCATTATTATTCGTAATATTACGACTGCTCTTGCTTTCTCTGCATGGCAAACTTTCTTTTGAATAAAAACCCCACAATTATTGTTCCAACAAATGGTGCAGTCAAATAAAGCCACAAATCACTCATAAAACCAGATAACAAGGCAGGGGCAAATGCCCTAGCTGGATTCATCGAAGCCCCCGAAATTACTGCTAAAAAGAAAATATCCAGACCCACTATTCCACCAATCGCAATTCCACTAAATCCTTTGAGGCCTTTGGTATAAACAACAGTAAAGATTACTGCCATTAGTAATCCTGATGCTAGAACCTCCACAGGAAATATCAAAAGAATTGAATAATCATAGTTGGGTGCATTTACCCCAAGGTGTGCATCTGTTCCAATAAAATTCATTACAAACAAAGATCCAAGTATTGCACCGATAATTTCAGCTGCAAAATACCATGCTACTTGGATTTTAGTAATATGCCCTGTAATATAATATCCAATTGTAACTGCCGGATTAAAATGTGCAAGTGAAATTTTTCCAAAAGAGTACACACTGATAAGTAATGCAATAAAAGGAGTAACTGCAGCAAACCAAATACCGTACGGTCCTCCAATCTGTACGTCATACACTATAGATCCTGTGGCAAAAACTACAAGAATGAATGTCCCAATCAATTCAACTGTGAAGATTTGAAAATTAGAATACATTATATTTCATCTTCAAGTTTTTTTATTAATGCCAAGACTTCAAATTTTATTTGGTCGCGGATTTTTCTTACATCTTCAATTGTCTTTCCCGCAGGATCTGTAATATTCCAATCAAGAACATTACTTGCAAATAATGAGGGACATGATTCTCTATCCATGCAACCCATGTTTATAGTTCTGATTGAATCTTTAATCATTTCATTTGAAAGTATTTTTGGTTTTTGATTTGTAATGTCAACTCCAACCTCCTTCATTACATCTATCACAGTAGGATTTAGTTTTGATTTTGGCTCAGTTCCAGCGCTAACTACCTCAAATTTTGTGGCAAATTTTCGAAAAAACCCTTCGGCAATTTGGCTTCTTCCAGCATTTTCTACGCATACAAAGAGTACTTTAGGACCTTGCATCATCAATACATAAATATTAATTTATATAAATCTAGATTGATATGAATGGAGTTAATCTGTTAAAATGTATCTGCGATGACACCAGATTTGAAATCTTGGAGATGCTTCAAAAAGAAAAAGAACTTTGCGTTACAGATTTTGTAAAGCATTTAAAAAAAGATCAACCTTTAATTTCTCATCATCTCAAGACTCTAAAAAAATGTGGAATTGTAAAGTCAAGAGATGAGGGAAAGAAAGCAATGTATAAAATTTCAAACAGTCAGTTATCAGAATTAATTTCAAGTGTTACTAAAGCTAGCAAAAAAATTCCAATTTTATGCAATGAAAATACATGTTGTTAGACAAATTTCTCTGTTCTCAGTACTCCAACATCACTAACGTACAATACAACGGCAAAGTTTGTAAATAAGGTTCTTGCAATTTCCTCAATTACATCTTGTATTTTATCTTCTTGCATAATCACCTCGACTTTAACATTTTTTTCATTCTTTAGTCCCTGTCCCCGTAAACCACGAGCACCATTTCCCTCAACCTCGTATGTTGTATAACCTGAAATATTGTGTTTGGCCAAAATGTCAATAACATTTTTTTGTGCAAGAATCTCACAGGTAATAGTAAGAAGTTTTACATTGTAAAGTTTCATATCCATCCCTTTGAGATATAGTAGAATAAATCTATCGATCCTTCACTGTGTACAATTGATGACACCATGAACATTATTGGCAACAACACGATAATGTTGTAAGGAAATGTAATTCCTAGTGCTGATGTGATGTAAAGACTAGGCTTTGCCTGAGGTATTGCATGGCGTAAAACAGCTGGTGCTGCAATAAATGAAGCACTTGCAAGAAGCAATCCAAACATCACTGCACCACCAAGACTTAGACCATGAAGCTGATCGATCGTTGTCACATGGAGCTGCCGTTTTACGGTAGCCGTCGAATGGTCGATTGGCTGGGTGATGCAGGTCACCTGGTCAACCGAAAACGGGTGCAGCGCTTGATGCGAATCATGGGAATCGTGGCGATCTACCCGAAGAAAAATCTGAGCCGGGCCAACCAGGCCCACCGCGTGTATCCGTACCTTCTCAGGAATCTCAATATTGATCGCCCGAACCAGGTCTGGGCGACTGATATTACCTATTTGCCGATGGCCAGAGGATTTGTCTATCTGGTGGCCGTGATCGACTGGTACTCGCGGCGAGTGCTTTCCTGGCGGCTGTCCAACACGCTGGATAGTCAGTTCTGCGTGGATGCACTGGAGGACGCCATCGCCAAATACGGTGCGCCAGAAATCTTCAATACCGATCAGGGAAGCCAGTTCACCAGCAAGGAGTTCACCGGCGTGCTCAAGCGAGAGGAGATTCAGATCAGCATGGATGGCAAGGGGCGTTGGTTGGACAAC
>JAQBBT010000127.1:0-14490 GCA_032125915.1 Nitrososphaerota archaeon | reverse complement strand
CATCTTTTTGAAGAAATAATTCAACAAAAAAAAATTTCCCATGAAGATTTTGGGAGAGAACTTATTCTCAAATCAACAATTGGGGACACATTATCTAAAAATGGATTTGATAAAAAATTAATTGCCAAAATAGCCTTTGGTGATTCAAAATTTCAATATCTAAACGAAATTGTCTCAGGGGCTCTAAGTGCTGATATGATGGACTATCTGTTGCGTGATGGATATTTTACCGGAGCAGAACATGCAAAAATTGATCACAAAAGATTGATACAATCACTGGATGTTCACAAGAAAAAACTCGCTTTAGAGAAATCAGCACTTTATTCCTTTGAATCTATGATGCATTCTAGATATCAAATGTTCAAAGCAGTTTATTTTCATAAAACAGTAAGGTCAGCAGAAGTGATGTTATTAGAAGCATTAAGATTATCTGATGATGAATTTGGTTTTACTTCCTTTAACATGAACGAATTTGTCAAACTCACAGATGAACATGTTTTGTCTATGATTCTTTCCTCAAAATCATCAAAGCTTAAAAGAGCAAAAAAATTTGCCGAAGATTATCAAAATAGAAAATTATTGAAATGTGTTTATGAGCGAATTTTAACGAGTAAAACACTATTAGAAAAAACTAAAACAAATGAAATTAAATCATCTCTTTCTAAAAAATCAAAAGTTGATGAAAATGAGATTTTTGTTGATAGTTCTGTTACTCCTTCAATTCCACTTGCCTCATCAAAAAAAGAATCAAAACAAATTATTCTAATTACTAATGAAAATGGAAAAGCTCAGGCTCAAGAATTAGCGATCTCAAAAATTCCTGTTGTCTCTGCAATATCGGGATTCATGAATATTTTGAGGGTATACACACCTCAAAAAAGCAGAAAAAAAGTTGAAATTGCCGCAAAATCAATCTTGGATGATCTAAAATAATGAAAAAAAGAATTGTAATCAAACTCTCAGGACGCATTTTTGGTATGGATAATGTCAAAGTTCTAAAAGATTATGCTTCATTTCTAGTTAAGATAAGTAAGATATGCCAACCAATTGTAGTTGCAGGTGGAGGAAATATTGCACGACATTACATCTCCCATGCAAGATCCTCAGGAGCTGACGAATCTACATTAGATGAACTTGGAATAGAAATCTCTAGGCTAAATGCCAAACTCTTGATTTATGCTCTAAAAAACAAAGCATATTCACATCCACCTATTACCTTGCAAGAAGTCAAACATGCAGTTGATGATGGCTTAATAGTTGTAACAGGAGGTCTACATCCTGGACAGAGCACTAATGGAACCGCTGCATTAATTGCTGAAAAGATTAAAGCAGAACAATTTCTTAACGCTACAGACGTTGATGGGGTTTATGATATGGACCCAAATAAATACAAAAAAGCAAAACAATTCAAACGAATCGAATTAAAAAATCTCAAAAATATGTTAGTTCATGAAGATTCTATTGCAGGAGGATATGATTTGATGGATATTGTTGCCTTAAAAATTATTGAAAGATCAAAAATTAATACTCGAATTTTAAAAGCAGATATCAAAATTATTGAAAAAGCCATTAAAGGTGCAGATGTAGGAACAAAAATAGTTTTACCGTCAAAGTAATTATTCTTCTAATTTATGTTGAACTGTAGGACGATCTTCAGTCCATATTTTAATACCTGGTTTTGGATATTCAGAAACCCCTGATTCCCTTAGTTTTTTAAAAATTTCTAGTGCTTCTTTTTTTTCTATTGCTTTTGACTGTGCTTTAGTATATCCATCTTTATCTACAATCACTGTAACAAATCCATCCTCAGATTGTATGACTGCTGTAAAGTCTTCTTCACCGACAGGAAAGAATTTTCCATCAATTTTTTTTGTAGTTAGTGTAAGCATTCCAAATCCTGCAATTTCAAATAATTTCATTTGAGATTTGCTAGATCTAATTTTTCCTTGTTGAACTGCCTGGAAATACTGCATAACAATTTTTCTTTATAATGGTATAATAACTATCTCAACATTTAAGATATCCTGTGGTTGGATACTTTTATTGAATCCTAAGATATTTGTGGTAGCTGCAATTGCAATCATGGTAGGAGTTTTAGGAGTAATTTATGTAACTACCTCTACTAGTGATACTACAAATGATGGTTCTGCTCAAGAACTTCAAAACCAGGTAGAGTCAATCACTATTGAATTACAAGATGTTTCAATTCTACAAGTTTCTGATAGAGCAGCTATTATAGAAATACAATTCAAACTTGATAACCCAAATTCTCGCTCTGTGATTGCTCAACTTTTACAATATTCACTATATGCATCAGATAATTCAGAAGAATACAAAATAGCTTCTGGTCAAATTGGAAGTAGACCAGAAGGAATGGTTGATGGATCAAATTATTACACTCTACTTAGTAACAATTCCATTGTATTGAAAGACAAAATAGTCATTGATTATCCCGGAAATTCTCCAGAGTTAATGTCCCTTCTTGAAAGTAGTAATCCAAGTTGGAGAGCAGAAGGGAATGTTATCTTTAATCTCAGTTCAATGACTAGCGGCCAAGAAAATGAGATCCATTTTGAATCAAGATTATAATTTAATCAAATAGTGTTAATGTATCATAATATTTGAAAATTATGATAATTTGTTTTTAGACTAAATATATTGGCAAAGTTATAAAAGCCCGTATAGTTGTTTTTTATCAAATGGCAGAAGCAGGTATGGCAGCATTTGGCGCAGCAGCAGGCGTTGCAATTGCATTAGCAGTTGTGTGCTTTGCATTACGTGGTAAAGGACATCCAGAACCACTAGATTAAGCAAAGGAAATAATCCTTTACAATATTTTTAATTTAATTTTCTTTTGATAATCCAAGCATTTCAGACAATGAGAGTTGTTTTGAGCTCTTTTTACTGATAAAGCATCTTTGATAATATTGACAATCCAAGCAATTTTGTGAGGGTTCTAGAATAGGAGTTTTATGTTCATTTAGTAAATCGCTTAAAACTCGGACTCGTCTAATTATTTCTTCAAACATTTTCTTATCACGAGTCAATGAAAAAGTAAATTCTTCTCTATTACTTGTAATGTAAATTATCATTCCATCAGTTTTATCATAAATCCACAAACAAGCATTAAGGTAAAGTAAATCCTCTGCTTGAGGTGAATTTGGAATGGTCTGACTGGGTCTAATTATGATGATAATATCATCTACTATCATATCTGCCTGGCCTTTTAATTTAATATCATCAATTGAAAATTCTTTTGGTTCACCCCCATACTCCAATTTTCGAAGTAATCCGCTAAGTAGTTCATTGAATCCTCTCCTTTCAATCTCTTTTGAATCTGTTCTATCATAATAGGATCGTCGTAAACATTGAACGACCTCTAGTAAATTGATAGTTTTAAAATCATCTGCATCAATTTCTACTTGTAATTCTCTACCAATAGAATCAATTGCATTTTTAATTGAGCTTCTATAATCTCTATCACCCATCATGATAAATCACCTAGGAAAGGACCATCTTTATAGGTTAATTCATAATCTTTGTAAGAAATTTTGATATTCTTCCCGAGAAGGCTAAAGCCACAAAATGGGTACTAAATCCTAACACTGCTCCTAATACAAGATTTCCTGTACTATAATAAATTCCAAGAAAGATACCCAAAGCAGGAATTGTGAAAATCATTGCTAAAAACGTGCTTATCCATATTGTATTAATTATAACTTCTGTAGGAATTTTCTTTTTTTTAGAAGGAAAGGTTGCCATTTTCAGGCTTAATCTTCTTCAAGAATTAGTTTAGACATTGTAACTTCTGTTGGGATTTTTTGTTCTACAGCATAGGCAATAGCTGCTAAATTTCTTACCTCATATGCTGTCAATTTGGTTATTCCAATTATAGTTGCAAAACTGAACATCTTTGTAAAAGATCTCAATGAGGATTGATAAATTTCTAATTCAAAGGATCTTTCAAATTCCGCTATTGCATCTAATTCATTTTCAGCTTCTGGAATTAGATTCTTGTATCTAGTACTAGTCAACTCATTAAATGCATCTCTAATAGATGCTGCACTTATCATTCTTCCAAGTAATTCCCTTGGTGCACTAGGAGTAGCTGAAACAATTAAATCATTAATTTGATCTTCTTCCAGACCCCAGAATTTTCCTCGGATTACACTCAATAAATTATAAAAATCAATATCCATTCCAATTAATTTTGTAACTTCTATTTCTCTACTATTTTTAATTGCACGTCCTAATTGCTGATACAAAATTTTATCAAAGTAAATATCAAAAATCTGAATGTTTTTTTTATCATTGTAAAGCGCAGCAGCTTTTGCAATTTCTTCTCCAAATTGTCCTGAGCTTAAACTTGCTACAGTTTCCTCCAAGTCTTTTGCAACAAGTGCTTTAATGACAATATCTCTTTGTTTGATCAGTTCTTCTGCATGAAGATTAACATGTGCTTCAATTTCTTCTTGAGATTTTCCTAGAACCTTCCCTTTTAGTATGGACTTTAGATTTGAAATAATAAATTTCATATAATATGCATTAAAGATACTTTTATCTCCCGCTGTTTTGGCAATAGAATAATGGACATCTGCCAAATGTCCTCTTAATGCATTTTCAATTTTCTGAGAAGTATATGGTTGTTGAACATCTGAAACTGAATCTCCATAAATAGTATTTTTGATTCTGGTCATCAATTCATCCAAGTCTCTTGATTCAGACAATGTTTGGAAATCTGCTTTTTTTAGTAATCTACCTCTTTTACTGTATGATTTGACTGAAGCATAGACATTCTTGGAGCCCATTTCGATAAACCTTATCAGCTAACTGATTTTAATGTTTGGCGATTTGTTCATAAATAATCAAAATTTTTAGGTAATTTCATTGAGGAATCTTATGGCCTCCTCCTTATCCTGTTTTGATAGTTTCAAAAATGCCTCTAGAACCTCTTTTTGAATAATCATAGATTCATCCGATAAATCTTGTAGTTTTGATAAATCAAATGGAAGAAGTTCTTTGATTTTATCATCACAAAATGCTTTTACATATTTTTGAAAAATTGAGTACATGAAATTTGGACTAGTATTAGAAAGATTGGTTATTATTTTTTCAAATTCTTTTTCTTTGGGATCAGACTTTGAGAAAAATTCATTCAATAATTTTTCTTTGTTTTCAATTTCCCTTATAGATAGAGCAATTAACACACCTTTTCTAGTTAAATGGTAAAATGGAATTCCCTTTTCTTGTAATGCTTTAGGACCACGTTTCAATGGTAATCTTCCATTTTCTTCGGCAATCTCCATAGGGAGCAAAATCTCATCAAGATCCCTAAAAATTCCAGAATAGATATTCTTCCAAATATTTCCTTGACCTTTAGCAATTATTTTAGATATTCCAGTTCTTGTCCTTTCTGCCGGATTGGCATTACTGGATAAAATTCGAATGATGGATCTTTGTCGCATAGCCTCGCCTGTAAGACTGTTATCTTTGGTCTTGAAGGTGTCAAATATGGATAATTTGGTGTCTGATTTTACTTTCATTTATTTACACCATAACATAATTTTCAATTTCTATGATATTATCAAAATATACTAAAATATAATAATTTACTATTCTACTGATTTTGTGGTCTCAACCCTTAAATAATTTTCAATTTCGATTAAAACAATGAATTCTAGGAACCACAAGTATGCTCTATTACTTGTGGCCGCAGTAGCCATTACAGCAACTGGGGCAATGTCACAAGCATTTGCCCAAAGTGTTGATGATGGAATGGATGGATATGTTAAAGGAACCAGTGGAATTTACACAGGTAATCCTAACGAATGTTGGTTTGATGACGGCGAAGGCAACATGCTTCCCTGTAAAGTAGACACAGGTGATATGGCATGGATGCTTTCAGCTACATCAATGGTATTGTTGATGTCTCCAGGAGTCGGATTCTTTTATGGCGGTTTAGCCAGATCAAAGAATATAGTCAATGTACTTGGTATGACCCTTGTTGTTATGGGGGTAATGTCAGTGCAATGGGTTCTATGGGGATACTCATTATCATTTGCTCCAAACGCAAATGAAGATGCCAATATGTTCATGGGAAGTCTTGACTATGCAGGTTTCAATCAAGTATCTGCTTGGGCACCATTAGGTGAAGCAGGTCCATGTGCAGACACATGGTCCGCAGCGTACCAAATGAATGCCATGGTAGAAGGAGATGTTTGTAGTCAGGGTTGGCCTGGTACAGTTCCACATCAACTATTTGCAATGTTCCAAGCTACATTCGCAATTATTACACCAGTTCTAATCGTTGGTGGATTAATTGATAGAATAAAGTTTAGTGCATTGGTCATATTCGTACTCATATGGGGAACCTTCGTTTACGACCCAATAGCACATTGGGTTTGGGGAGGTGGTTTCATAGGAGCAGGAGGAATAGACCTCAATCCAGATCTATCACCATCATATGCATTAGACTTTGCTGGTGGTACTGTAGTACACATTTCTTCAGGATTCTCTGCATTGGCAGGTGCCTTAGTCCTTGGCAGAAGATTAGGATATGGTAAAGTTCCAATGGAGCCTCACAACATTCCAATGGTAGTTCTGGGAGCAGGATTGCTGTGGTTTGGATGGTTTGGTTTCAACGCAGGAAGTGAAGTAATGGTAGACGGCATTACCGTAAGTGCATGGACTGTTACAAATACCGCAACAGGTATGGCTGCAGTCACTTGGATATTAGTGTCATGGCACATACAGGAAAACCAAGTGTTGTAGGAGCAGCGTCCGGTGCAGTTGCAGGCTTAGTAGCAATCACACCAGCTTCTGGTTGGGTTGGTCCTATGGCGGCAATAATAATCGGTATTGCAGCTGGTACAATTTGTTATGGATGTATCGCATTCAAGAATGCGCGAAAATGGGACGATGCTCTAGATGTATGGGGAGTACACGGAATGGGCGGTCTTACAGGTGCAATTTTGACTGGTACATTAGCTAGTCCACACGTTTGGGATACTGGAGACGGTATTGGCGCATGGACTGGTACAGCAGAAGGTATGGAACAGCAAGCAATTAGCATCATTGGTGCACTAATCTCAGTAGGTTATGCATTTGGTGTTACCATTGTAATCCTAAAAGTAATGGATGCCGTTTGGCCTGGCGGAATCAGAGTCACTCCTAAAGAAGAGGAGATTGGTCTTGATTTGGCACAGCACGGAGAAAGAGCATACGTAAACGAATAGAAAAATCACTTTTCTTTTCTTCTTTTTATTTTACAATCCAAATCAATTTACATTCAATACAATTACAATGAGTATGATAATTTCAACAACCGATCTTGATTCAATTTTAAATAATTCTAAAACTCTGATAATTGATACTCGTTCCTTCAAAGAATATTCAGAAGGTCATATTCCAGGTGCAGTAAACTTTGATCTTTTTGCATTTCATTGGGTTGATACCTCAAAAGAGGGAATTGAAAATTTCAACAAACAAACACAAATGCTTCTTTCATTTGCCGGTGTTACTGAGGAAAATAAAGTAGTTTTTTACGATGAAGTATCAGGCATGTTAGCAGCCAGAGGTGTTTGGATGTTAATGTATTTTTCACATCCAGATACTGTCATGTTAGATGGTGGAATGAAAAAATGGAGGCAAGATAACATGAAAATTGAAACTACCGCAAACAGCTTTAAACCAACTAATTTTACGGGCAAAGTCGATTCCTCTATTATTTCTGGATTTAAAAATATTTGTGATAATTTAGATAAACTTTCAATAATTGATGCAAGATCTCAAGAAGAATACAATGGAACAATACTAAGAGCTGCTCAACATGGTCATATTCCAAATTCTATCAACATTGATTGGAATCTTAACTTAAAGGAAGATGGAACTTTCAAGGATGATTCTGAGTTATCAAAACTATATGACATTCCAAAAGACTCTGAAATTGTAACTTATTGTCAGGGTGCTTATAGAGCTGCAAACACGTTCCTTGTGCTAAAGAAAATTGGATTTGAAAACGTACGAGTATATCTTGGTTCTTGGGGCGAATGGGGAAATAGATTAGATCTTCCTGTTGAAAAATAAAAAATCAGAAATAATACCCACGGTTTTTTAGTTGGTAAGATGGTTTTATGATATGGGATTTTTAAAAAATATCAAGGACAAGAGCCTTAATCTTGGAAAAAAGACCGTGGAAAAAGGAGCTGAAGTTGGCACTAAAGCATATGACGGAACAAAAGATGCTGCCAAAAAAGGCCACGAAAAAGCTCAAAGTGATAAAGAAGCCAAAGAATAATTTTTTCTTTATTTCAATTTTATATTTTTTTTAGTTTTAATTGTAAGGAAAATTTAGAATTTACAAATATGAAATTAGCTTTGAAATTTAATTATTTTTTTTTTGAGTTTAATTTACTTTTTTTTCCAAATAAAATTATTGTAAATTAATTCTTGTCTAAGTTGAGCAAATGGTTGTGCGCCACCGCCATACCACTTTGTAAAGAACTCATACAAATGCAATCTTAGAGACTGGATATACACAATCAATCCTTCAATCATCATTATTCCCAAGTTTCCACCAATAATCATTGCCATCGCTCCTCCAGACTCCGAACCACCTAGTGATGAAAATGCATTGTTTACTGTCAATAATAACGCCGCATGTACGAGTAACATGATACCAAGCCGAGCATAGCTAATCGTGTGAGCTAAGGCCTCTACTGTTTTTCCAAGAAATACTTCCATTACTACACTTGCAGGATCTCCTCCATCTTCTGGATGCTTTTTTGCATGTAAAATTCCCCCTATAATCATAAGGACCATTGATGCAATTACAATTACTACTGCAATTCTTGTAACGATCCAGACTTGAGCCCAATCACCAAGGAAAACGGTAACCCATGGAACAGCTTCAGTATGTACTCTTGAATACATATTCATCACATCGTACTGGGAACCAATTGCACACATCATAACTACAACAATTCCTCCATACAGTGTGAGGTTTGGAATTGCCTCCATGTACAATACTAGCTTTTGACCTGTTTGAGCTAATCTTTGCATTCTCAAAGTCATTGCCCAAATTAGATGAACTATTCCAAGGAATAATGAAACCTTGAGTATGTTAATTACTTGATCAAATGAAAGTTCTGCAACACTGAGGATTCCAACAATCCAACTAACTGAATAAAGTGCTCCACCTTGCTCTAACAGACCCTCAAATGGACCCATATGCGCTAAGTGATATCCAAACATTTCTCCTGTACCAACACCTGCTATAGCTGCTGATGCACCAGAAATTGCAATTAACATTCCCCACCTTGAGAGATCACCTTGTCCTTTAACTTTGAATAATAATCCTAATCCCATTAACAAAAGACCATGACCCATATCTGCAAACATTAATCCGTAGAAGATTGGCCACATTAGGGCAATCATTGGAGTTGGGTCAGGCTCACCCTTCTTTGGAATTCCCTGACTTTTTGTAATTACTTCAAATGTTCTTACGAATCTTTTATTGTCAAATAGGGTTGGTAATTCATTTACTAATTTTGGATCAGTTACATCTTCTACAACTGCTGTCCATTGTTTAGTTGAATCCTGAAATTTTTTCTCCATTTTTTTTGGAATAAATCCTTGAATTACTGCAAAGTGTCTTGTTCCACCTGGTTTTCTTAGACTCTCAAGGACATCTTTTGCAACTAGAGCCTTTTCGTGAATAGATAAAATATCTCGTCTTAGGCTCTTTTTGACTGCTCCAATTTGTTTTTTTATCGATGCTTGTTTTTTGGTTAACTCTTTAATTTTTGATACTGCTGTTTCATAGGCTTCACTAGGAACTTGAGGCATTCCTTGAGGAATTGTAAATATATTAGAATTAAAACTTCTTAAAACCTTGAGTACTTTTTCAGAATCTTCTGAATCAGAAATTATTAAAAGAGCAGATTTTTCTTTATTCTCCAAATCATATTTGTAAATTGTAATGCCCTCAAGAGAGCGGTTAATTTCTTCAAAGTCTGAAGAATTGATAACAAAGAGATTTGTGTAAAAATATTTCATTAAACCAAATCCCGTCAAATCTATTTTCATTTTCTTAATTACTTCCAAAGTTTCTTTAAGAGATGTAAACTCCTCCATTGCAAGTTTTGCATTTGCAGCCTCTTCTAGTAGTTCAGCTGGTTTGTCAATAATTGAAGGTGCAGTCTCTTTAAGATAATTTATCATATCTTCAATTTCATCAATCTCATAGTCCTTCTTTTTGATTACAGTGCCTTTGAAAAGTATCTCCATGATTCCAACAATTGGTGGAATCCCTAACCCCTTCACCACATCATCAATTGATTGAAATGCTTTTTGGGCTTCTAAGAGAAGATCATCGATTTCTGGAGTTACAAGATCATTGTCTGTTTCAATTTTATGAAACCATTCAAATTCAGTTAGTCTAGAAATTGCTCGAGGAGACTCACTTCTTGGCAAAATAACAGTTCCAAGTTTTAGATCGGCTGTAGCCAAGATAATCAAGTGATTTCTTCTTTGATTTTAATATCTTTCTGATTTGATCATTCCCAAACATTAAAATCTATTATCTAGTCAATGCCTCACATTGGCATCTGATTCTACATTAGAACATACCATAGACAAAATTCTTAGCCAAACTGAATCAAATATTTTATCTAGTCTTAATTCAGCCCTTACAGAATCTAAACAAAAACTAGATGATTCCGTTGATACATTAGAGCAGGAACACAATCAAATTATCTCCAACGGAAGAAAAGAAGCTGATAAAATTGAAAAACAAATTATTGGTGGCTCCGATCTTGAAGCCAGAAATAAACAACTAATAACGGTAGAAGAATCAATTGATAAAGTGTTTACAAAAGCAGTAGAAGAAATTGCAAATGCTGATCGTAGTGGTGATTATTCAAATTTGATTAAATCTCTTTTAGATGAGTCAACTAAAAACTTGGGTACAACAGAAATCATTGTTTACACAAACTCCAAAGACAAAGACATAGTTCAATCTGCTTTATCTCAATATTCAGGAGCTGAACTTTCATCAGAAACAATTGATTGCCTTGGTGGTGTTAAAGTAAAATCAAAAGATGGTGCAATGACATTTGATAATACTCTTGATACTAAAATTGAACGATTGAAGCCTTTAATTAGGAAAGACATTGCAACCCAATTCGGAGTGGGTAACTAGATGGCAGCACAAGGTAGAATAGTTTGGGTAAGCGGTCCAGCTGTTAGAGCAGACGGGATGTCTGATGCCAAAATGTACGAAACTGTAACTGTTGGAAATGACAAACTTGTTGGTGAAGTTATTCGACTTACAGGAGATGTCGCATTTATTCAAGTTTATGAATCAACAAGTGGATTAAAACCAGGTGAGCCTGTAATTGGTACTGGAAATCCGCTTAGTGTTTTATTGGGTCCAGGAATTATTGGACAAATTTATGATGGAATTCAAAGACCGCTAAAAGAATTATCAAAAGCCTCAGGTTCTTACATTGGAAGAGGAATTACAACAACTCCTGTAGATATGACCAAACAATATCACTTTGTACCAACAGTAAGTGTTGGTGATGAAGTTTCTGCTGGAAGTGTAATTGGGACTGTTCAAGAATCATCCCTAATTGAGAATTCCATTATGGTTCCCCCTGACCACAAAGGAGGAAAGATTACAAGAATTGTAAGTGAAGGTGATTATGATTTAGAAACTGAAATGGCAACCACTGAAAAAGATGGTCAAACTTTTCCTCTTAAGATGTATCACAAATGGCCTGTTAGAAAACCTCGTCCATTCTTAAAACGATATGATCCAACAGTCCCACTTTTAACAGGACAACGTGTTATTGATACATTCTTCCCAATTGCTAAAGGCGGTACTGGCTCTATTCCAGGCGCATTTGGAACTGGAAAAACAGTAACCTTACACCAAATTGCAAAATGGGCAGATTCTCAAGTTGTAGTTTACATCGGATGTGGTGAGAGAGGAAATGAAATGACAGAAGTACTAGTCGAATTCCCAGAACTCAAAGATCCAAGGACTGGAAAACCACTAATGGATAGAACTGTTTTGGTTGCAAACACAAGTAACATGCCAGTGGCAGCAAGAGAGGCAAGTATCTACACTGGCGTAACAATTGCTGAATATTACAGAGATATGGGTAAAGACGTTGTACTTGTGGCAGATTCAACTAGCAGATGGGCTGAATCCCTCAGAGAGATGAGTGGACGTTTAGAGGAGATGCCTGCAGAAGAAGGGTACCCATCATATCTTGCATCAAGATTAGCAGAATTTTATGAAAGAGCAGGTCGTGTGAGAGCCTCTGGCAGTCCAGACCGTGATGGATCAGTTACACTAATTGGTGCAGTATCACCATCAGGTGGGGACTTTACTGAACCTGTAACAACTCACACAATGAGATTTATCAAAACTTTTTGGGCCTTGGATGCAAAACTCGCATACTCTAGGCACTATCCATCAATTAACTGGATGAATAGCTATTCTGGTTACTTGGCTGATATTGCAAAATGGTGGGGTGAAAACATCGGCGAGGACTGGCTTAGTCTTAGAAGTGAAGCATACGGTGTTTTACAAAGAGAAGATACACTAAAAGAAATTGTTAGACTTTTAGGTCCTGAAGCACTACCTGATGAAGAAAAATTAATTCTTGAAGTTGCAAGAATGATAAAGATTGGTTTGTTACAACAAAACTCATTTGATGATGTTGATACTTATTCTAGTCCAGAAAAACAGTACAAATTACTAAAACTTCTTGTTGACTTTTACAAGAGAGGACAACAAGCCCTCAAAGAGGGAGCAGCATTAGCTGATATTAGAGCAATGTCAATTGTTAGTTCAATGTTAAAGGCAAGAATGGATGTCAAAGATGATGAAATGTCAAAACTTGATCAGTTAGATGTTGATATGCAAGAACAATTCAAAAGCATTACAGGAGTGAAAGTTACAAATTGAGTGCAGAGGGTGGAGTTCAATACAGCAATATTGCAGAAATTAAAGGTCCGTTAATAGTAGTTGATGGTGTTTCAAATGCAGCATTTGATGAACTAGTAGAGATTGAAACAAATGAAGGAGAAAAAAGATTAGGTAAAGTTCTTGAAGTTGGAAACGGCAAAGCTATAGTTCAGGTATTTGAAGGAACAACTGGACTATCAATCTCTGGTACTAACGCAAAATTTGTTGGAAAACTAATGGAGATGCCAGTATCAAAAGAGGTACTTGGAAGAGTCTTTGATGGTTTAGGTAGACCAAAAGACGGGTTACCGGATCCAATCGCTGATAAATTTATTGACATTAATGGTGAACCAATGAATCCTGAACAACGAGAATATCCTAAAGACTTCATTCAAACAGGTATTTCAGTAATAGATGGAATGATTACTCTGGTTAGAGGACAAAAACTCCCAATATTTTCAGGCTCAGGCATGTCTCATAATCTTGTTGCTGCGCAAATTGCAAGGCAAGCAAGTGTTGTTGGCACAGAAGATGATTTTGCAGTAGTTTTTGCAGCAATTGGGGTGCAATACAGTGAGGCAGAATATTTCAGAAGAAGTCTTGAAGAATCTGGTGCACTAAAGCGAAGTGTTCTTTTCCTAAATACGGCAGATGATCCTGCAATTGAGAGAATAATTACTCCACGTGTTGCATTAACTGTCGCAGAGTATTTGGCATTTGAACTTGGAATGCATGTTTTAGTTATACTAACTGATATGACAAACTATGCTGAGGCATTAAGGGAGATTAGTGCAGCCAGAGAAGAAGTACCAGGAAGAAAAGGATATCCAGGTTATCTTTACACTGACTTGTCAACAATTTATGAAAGAGCAGGGAAACTAAATGGTAGAAAAGGCAGCGTTACACAGGTTCCAATTTTATCAATGCCCTCAGATGATATTACTCACCCAATTCCAGATCTTACTGGATATATCACAGAAGGCCAAGTCGTACTTGGAAGAGATTTGTTCAGACAAGGGGTTTATCCACCAGTGAACATCTTGATGAGTCTTAGCAGATTGATGAAGGACGGAATTGGTGAAGGAAGCACCAGAGCAGACCATAGTGAAGTTTCTAATCAGGTCTATGATGCATATTCTAGAGCACAAGAAGTAAGAGCCCTTGCAGGAATTGTAGGTAAAGCAGGATTAACTGAAATAGATTTGAAATACATGGATGTTGGAGATACCTTTGAAAAAGAATTCCTAACCCAGGCAACAGATGAAAATAGAACCATTGAAGAAACTCTTAATATTTTGTGGAAGATTGTTTCAAAACTTCCAAAGAATGAGATTACAAAAATCAAAGACAAATTCGTAGACCAATATTATCAGGAAAAGTAGCAAAATGTCATTTGGACAGAATGTAGCTGCAACAAAAATTGAACTACTCAAATACAAAAAATCAAGCCAAGTTGCAACAATGGTTCAGAAAATCCTAGATGACAAGCGTAAAGTTTTACTAAAAAATAT
>JAQBBT010000126.1:0-3385 GCA_032125915.1 Nitrososphaerota archaeon | reverse complement strand
ATAACTCAAAGGTGAACTCTAACTCTTCTTACCTCTGGCATTAGTTCTCAAGACTGCCTTGCAACAGATGCATCTTGAATCTTCTATTGATAGGAAAATTCCACAGAACGTACATCTTTTCTGACCAATTTGGTACCTTATTTTATTTGGTACAGGCTCTGCTTTGTACATTTGGCAAATATTTCTACATGTTCTACCCATAATTAAAATTGGAAATTATCCTATTTGAATAAAAGAGATTTTTTTGTCTAGTGCTAAATTATCACATATTTTTGAGAATCTTGGGAACTTCTTCTAATGTTATATCGGACATAATTTTAGCCTCAAATTTCGGAATATTTTCTCCTTGTGTTGCATAGCCTCCCACTAGAATTGGAATGTCAAATTGCCCCTTAATTTTTTTGACAAGTCTTTGACCTGCAAGTAGGTTGTCTTCTAATGTAATTGATAATAACACTACATCTGGTTTGTTATAATGAATAAAATTCAGTATTGATTCAGTAGGCATTGATGTTCCCATGTTGTATATTTTGAAACCTCTAGTTGAAAGATAAGTTTCAAGTACATCACACCCAAGGTGATGTTCTTCCCCAAGAGGCACACAAATTACTACTTTCTTTTTGTTTGCATTTCCAGTAACTTGATCCATTATAATTTTTACAAGTGTTTGTGCAACATTACTTGCAACGTGTTCTGTTGCAATACTAATTTTTCCAGTGGCCCAATCATCTCCAATCTTATACATAACAGGTTTTAGAATTTTCTCAAAAAAGTCTGAATCATTAAAAATTTTTACGTACTCTTGGTAAATCTTTAATGATAGTTTAATGTCTCCTTTTGTTAGTTTTTTGTATAGTTGGGTCTTTGAAATTTTTGATGCTTCTTCTCTTTTTTTAATATCTTTTGGATTGAATTTGACTAACCCTGATATTATTTTGGGATCGTTTCTATATTCTACTGGTATGTCATCTTTTATGACTTCTGATGCTTTTCCAAGATATTTTACAATCTCTTGTTTTGATGTACTCTTTTTTGAATCCCATACACTTTTTACAAGATAAAGATATTGATCTGATTTTACCGTCTTTGCTCTCAAATACACCATGAATTTTTTACTCTATTGAAACATATAACTAATGCTAACCTTGTAATATAGTGGTAACTGGGATTAATTTAATGAATTTTATGCCTAATCATCCCTAAAATTAGCACTAGTAATTTGATTTACCCCTAGTTTAAATAATTTATCAGAAAAATATCAACATGTTTGGCACACAAAACCAAAAACAAGAAAAAACATTGAATATTCAACATGTCGAATATACATTTGGGAATCAAGATCATGAATCTAAACTTCAAATTAACCCCTATTCTATTTTAGTTACAGGTGCAACTGGATTTATTGGCACCAAATTAATTTCGTCGCTTTCTAAAAATGGATATAAAGTTACTGGAATGAGTAGAAAAAAAATGGAAGATTCTAAAAATATCAGGTATGTTAAAGCTGATGTTTTTGATGTAGTACAATTAGAAAAAGCAATGAAGGGAATTGAAATTGCATTTTATCTACTACATTCCATGGAAGGAAGCAAAGAAGAATGGAAAGAATTTTCTTCTCGAGAAAAAACTCAGGCTCATAATTTTTTAACTGCGGCAACAAAAGCTGGTGTTAAAAGAATTATCTATCTAGGAGGTTTGGTGAATGACAACTTGGAGTTATCTCCACATATGAAAAGTAGAAAAGAAGTGGGTCAAATTCTTGCCTCAGGAGATATTCCAGTAACGGAATTACGTGCCTCAATAATAATTGGTGCAGAAGGTGGCTCATATGCAATGCTCCGTTATTTAGTAGAAAGATTAAGAATTATGGTCTGTCCTTCCTGGGTTAAATCTTTGGCTCAACCAATTGCAGTAGATAATGTTGTTGATTATCTTATAGCTTGTATGGAAAAACAAGAAACCATGGGAAAGATTTTTGAAATTGGAGGTTCAGAAAAAATAACATATGAGGAATTAATGAGGATATATTCAGCTTATTTGAATAAAAATTTGTTTGTAATTCAAATCCCGTTCTTAACAACAAGACTTTCTTCTTATTGGGTTGACCTGATTACGCCTGTAAAAGCTTCTCTTGCACGTCCCTTGATTGATAGCCTAGTTCACGATACTGTTGTTTCTGATGATTCAATATCGAAAATCATTCCAATTCATCTCAAATCTGTGCGTGAATCTATAGATATTGCTACAAAAGAGATGGAAAAAAATCCTCCAAAGATAAAACTCTCAGAAGAGAAAACTGGATTTAAAATTAATCAAAAATTAATACAAGCAAGTCTGGTCGCATTGGCAATAATTGGCTCTACCTATTATTGGTTAGATGACAGACCTGAAGTTTTTCAACCACTATGGGTACTTGGCTCGTTTATTTGGTATGTCGCAATTGGTGCATCGATAATTTTTATTCATAATAAAACTCGTTTGGGCTATCTTATTGCTGGTGTATTATCATGGTTTACTTTGGGATTTTGGTTGTTTGATAATTTTTACGTAGTTTTTGACACTTCGGTAATTGCTGCACAACCAAATGACCTGATGACTATTAGAAACTTTATTGGAATATTTGTTTCAGCATTAACGGTATTTGCCTCTCATAATCTATTTCACAAAGTAATTGATTATCAATACAAAGGAAAGCCCATTTAGTTATTTTTAAGAATCTGGATTTACTTTATTTATTATTTTTTAACTATTCAAAGATCAGGAAAAATACATGGCGTGGAATTTGAATAAAGCAAAAAATACGTTTGGCCAGCAAGATATGTATTATTAAATCTGAATATTATTGGATTTATCTCTGAAAGAATTTTTCCCAATGTTATTTTTTCTTCTTTGTATTTTTCTAAAAGGTTCAAGATTGATTTTTTTTCTTGTTGATTGAAGTGTTTTGAAAAATATCCAAAAATATGTAAAATCACATTTACATGTTTTTTTATGGTTGGTTGATTTTCTAAAGACACTATTAGATGCTTTTCATAATATTCTAAAATATCTACAAAAGGTATTTTTTTATAACTAGCCACAATGTTGCCAAGTTTTTTGAGTTCTTCTTGATCATGAACCATTATCATATACTTGTTCATAGCCTGAAAATTAACAAGATTTTTGATCTTTTTTGCTTCCTTTATCTCATAAAATCTCTCTAAAACATATTGTTTTACATTCTCTTCTGAAATACAATGATTTTTCAAGCCAAGGCAATCCTGATTTTTGCTCACTTTAGAGATTTCAGATCAATTGCTTAAAAAGTAAAATACAAAAAATAAATTTTAGCACTAGAAATTTTGTCACAATTAAAAATTCATCCTTCCCAAAAAATAATTTCAAA
>JAQBBT010000125.1:0-2566 GCA_032125915.1 Nitrososphaerota archaeon | reverse complement strand
CCCTGTAACATAAGCAATTGATTCATCAGGATGAAACATTATTTCTACTGGAGCACTTGGAGTATCTGGATTTTTTGCCAACTCTATTGTAGAGAGAACATTTCCAGTACTCAATTCTACTATACTGACACTACTTTGAGGATCATCAAGTGTAGGAGAGATTGTTTGTGTTACTATCATGCGATTAATTTTTTCATCAGAGGATAACCCATGTGGATATTTGATGTATGCATCTGGATTTTGCTCCTGATTGGATGAGATTTCACCTATCAATTGGTCTGTTTTTGCATCAAACACCATCACATTATCAGAACCCATACAAGTAAGATAGAATTTTGTTCCATCCTTACTGAAAATCATATCCTCACCTACTACACAAGATCCGGTATCAATTGGTGTGATGTCAAAAATATTATTATCATGAATATTTATCTGGTACAAGCCTTCTCCTGCCAAGGACGTATTGTATAATTTTGATCTATCAGAATTATAAAATGGATGATGCATCAAGACTCCTTCTCCAACTGGAGCATCTTGCAAAATATCTCCAAAGGTCTCAGAATTTGGATTAAGGTCAATTACTGCCAATCCATCTTTTTGTTTTAATTCTTCATCTAGTGCTCTATAATTGATCAAGGCAGTGATTGGGTCTTGATTTGTTATGGCGAAATTATTTTTGTATAGATCTTCAATGATCACTATGAATGGATCACCTACAGGATACTTGTCACCAATTTGCCAGAAATATGTTATTTTACCATATGTTTCATTAAGTATTGGCATTAGAGGTCCTGCCTCTTCTGCAGTAAGGTCAGGTAATGTCGCCATTACGTTTGGAAGTTCAGTTTTATGATAATGCCAATATTTTTTTTCTTCTTCTGCAAGTTCTGCATAAGCATCAGCACCAATAATGTATTCAATTCCATATGGTTTGTCTTGATCATCCATACCTGTTGGGAATAGCATACATGCAGCCGTCATGTCATCATATACCTTACAATGATGATGAACTTTCATGTCAAGTACAGAATTATCATTATTTGGAATCAGATGATTGATTGCTTCTATGTGCAAGTCATTGAATCCTAAATGATTAGGATATTCTGTTTGTCTCGGATTCATATCTTCATTGTATAAAATTTGTTCTTCAAATGATTTGATTTGTTGTACTGGTTCTGCAATTTCCTGCTTGTACCATTTATCAGCAGTTGATTGTTTCAAACAAGCGTATTTGTCTGAATTTATTCTGTATACTAACACCATACCCTCTGAGCACTGAAAATTAGATTCTTGTGCATAAGTATCCAGAATGGAGGGACTGAGTAGGATTAAAGAAAAAATCATTGCAAAAAATATTGTGAGTGTATTCAACAGTCATGAATTCTATTCAGCATTATTAAAAGGTAGATTTTATTTTCTAAAAATCAATTTTACCCATTTTGCCACTATTGTAATCTGCAATTGCCTGACTTAATTCCTCATCAGTGTTCATTACAAATGGCCCATAGCGCTTAACTGGTTCATTAAGGGGAATTCCTGCTAGTAAGATTACATCCAATGGTAGAATAGCATCAGAGGATACTGTAATAATTATTTCATCGCCATCTCTTTCAAAAAAGATGGCTTGTTCTTTTTTGACAGTTTCTTGTTCAGGTCCAAATAAACCTACACCGTTTATCACATAGACAAATGCATTATAATTTTTTGGAACTGTTTGGATTACTTTCCCTCCTTGCTGTATTGTAAAATGAAGATACATGATTGGGATTTTAGTGTCAATTACGGCATGTTCCCCCATTGATTCACCAGCGATTACCTTAACCTGAACTTTACCATCACTGCTTTTTGCAATGGGAATATTTTTTGATGGTACGTCTTGATACCGGGGCGAAATCATCTTGTCTTTTTTTGGTAAATTTACCCAAAGTTGAAAGCCATGTAATCTACCTCCTTTTTGTGCAAACTCTTTTTCTGGCATCTCTGAATGTACTACACCAGAACCTGCAGTCATCCATTGAACATCACCAGAGAATAATTTTCCTGAATTACCTTGAGAATCTTTATGCTCAAAAGCACCATCAATTACATATGTGATAGTTTCAAAACCTCTATGAGGATGATCAGATGCACCTTTTGCCTCACCTGGTGATAAATCAATTGGCCCCATTTCATCTAACAATAAAAACGGATCAAAATCCCTAACACTGTAATTTGGAAATGGTCTATGTACCGTAAAACCATCACCTTCAGTTGTAGTTTTTGCATCAATTATTTGAGAAATTGAACGTTCATTGCCAATTCTTTTTTCTTTTTGCGTCATGAGGATAATTACTAATTTTATTATTTAATGTGGTCTGATGGATAATGCATTAATTGTTAAACGTTAAGGGGTTAACCTGTTCCTCATACCGCACTTTACTGCCAAGTTTCCATACCTCTGGGATATTTTGTGCCTGAGAAAAAATACAATGTGACATAATTTTCACGATATTCTCAAGAATGTATTATTAATTCGTCTATCTAATTCCTTCAAAAATGATTATGATTTGATTTTACTTGACATGTG
>JAQBBT010000124.1:0-3482 GCA_032125915.1 Nitrososphaerota archaeon | reverse complement strand
GATCAACTTCAAATAATTCTTTTACCCCCTGCTCCTTTTTTTGCTTGAGCACGCTCACAGAATTTTAAAAATGGGGTTATTCCATGTGCCTCCAACATGGTTAGAGCATAATGGATGCGAATTGCCGTAAAAAGCGGCTTTGCACATCTTTTGTTTTGACGTAAAACAAATTGCCTAACTCGAAGTAATGCAGACAATGATTGTTGTCCATTTAATTGAAGTCCATTTTTTTTCAAAACCTCATATCTTTCATCTAAAGCTAATTTCAATAGGGTCTGAATAGCCTTCATTTCTGGAGTAAGATCAACGTTTACCCACTCTGTATTAGTTTCTTGGGTGTATGGTTTGACATCCAAGCTATCCTCTGTTCTCTCGGCTATGGTGGATATATTTAATCTAGTGAGGATTTCAGTTGCCTTTTCTTTTTCACTTGGTAAGGTTGCCGTCATCCCAAGAATTCGAACATTAGAATTTGCAATCCTCTCTGCAATCCCTGAATAAGCATAATCTCCTATTGTTCGGTGAACTTCATCAAATATTATTAAACCAAATTGATTGGGGGAAACAATTTGTCTATCAAAATCATTTCTGGCAATTTCTGGAGTTGCACAAATTACGCTGGCATTCCAAAGCTTGGTTCTGTTTTGGATTGTATCTTCTCCCGTGATTAAAGATATGTCTTCAATTGTAAGATTTTGTTTTAGAAATTCAAAGTGTTGGTTAACGAGCACTTTTGTTGGCGCCAAAAAGAGTATGCCTTTTCCCTTTGTAAGGTATTCTGAAATTACTTGTAATGCAATAGTTGTTTTACCTAAACCTGTTGGTAAAACCACAATACAATTATCTTTAATTGCCTGATTTGCAAGATTCACTTGATAATCTCTTTTCTCTATAGAATTTTTTTTAATGTATTTCTTATCTATGTGAACTAAAGTCAATTTGTATGATTTTGAATCCTGTTTTATTGATTTTATGCTTTCGTGTAGTGCAGGGTTGACAAACGTATGATTGGAAATTGTTTTTTATTGAAAATTTGAGCCTAACTGTTCTTAAAAAACAAAAAAAATCATGTTTTAGTCATATTTTTGAATATTTGCAAGATTTTTCATATCATATTTCAATCAAAATATTAAAAGTATTTTTCATTTTATTTTTTAATCCCTAAACTCGGAATTGAGTGAAAATCTAATTCTTAGCATTTTTTTATTTGAAGGGAGCAACCAAACTCTTAATTTTGCATTAAATTACAAAATATTGTGGATGAAAAAGAGGAAGATAAATCAGAAGAGTCTTTTCGTAATCATTTAGTGTTCTACAAAAAATTAAACAAAACCATCTCAGATATTCAAAAGGAAATTCAAGTCTCCACAGAGCCAAAAGTTCTAAAACATCTTAATGAGCGAATAGAGGCTATTGAATTAGATAAGACAAGAATTAGAAAAATATTTCCAGATATGGATAGTGAAACTTGGAAAGATCTTAACTAATTATAAAAAATTTAAAAAAAGAACTGCTATTCTAGCTTTTTCTTAGCTTTGTTAATCATTGCAGTCTCTTCTCTGAGATGTTTTTTCAACAAGCGTTCATGATCTTTTTTGTGTACGCTGTATGCCTTGTTAAGAGTTGTTTTTGATTTTGCTCTTTTTACAGCGGTTTGAAATTTTTTATGAATTACGCTTACTTCTACTGTGTAGCTTGCCATAAGTTTGTCTTCTTGAGGTTATTAAATAATATTGTGTAGAAATTAATCATCTACAAGACTTGTAATCGATCAAAATGATCACATCCATTAGCTTGAAGTACAAATATCTAGTTTAACGAATTCATATATTGCTGAAATAATTTCTTCAGGTATGAGTAAACCTTTTGCAAGACCTGATTGGGATGAGTATTTTATGCTTCAAGCAGAATTGGCGAAACTTCGCTCAAACTGCCTGACTCGACAAGTAGGGGCAGTAATTGTGCGTAACCACAGGCAATTGGCAACGGGGTATAATGGAACTCCTCCAGGAATAAAAAATTGCTTTGATGGTGGATGCAAAAGATGTCAATTGAGGATGGAGGGTAAAATTGAATCTGGTGCATCCCTAGATAGATGCCTTTGCAATCATGCTGAAGCAAACGCAATAATGCATTGCGCTATTTTAGGAATAGAGGCCGGCATTAAAGGTGCAATTTTGTATACTACTTTTGTACCATGTTTAGAATGCACAAAAATGGCTATAACTATTGGGATTAAAAAATTCGTTTGTCTTGATTCGTATCCAGAAACAGATTTTGATTTATTAAAAGAAGCAGGAGTTGAAGTAGTGCAGTTAGACAAAGATGATATTTCCAAGTGGGCCCAAGAACTCGTTAACCAATATGATAATTCTTCCTAAGTGATATTATGCAAGTTGAAGTAGATAAAGCGGAAAAAATTTCTTCGATGCCTCCTTCAATGCTTGTATCTGCAACTTATGACAACATAGCAAAGTCTGCTGTTTTAAAATTTTATGATCCAGAGTCTCAAAAATTAATTTTATGGTTGGATGAAACTGGACACAAGCCCTATTGTTATTCTAAATTGGCCCCTGAGGAATTAGATTTTCTTCAAGAAAGAGAAGATGTTTTAAAAATTGAAAAAGTAAAACGTCAAGATTTAATCAAAGATGAACAAATTGAAATTTCAAAAATTACTGTATCAGATCCTCTTGCTATTGGAGGAACTACAGGAGAAAAAAGTATTAGAAATGTAATTGAGACATGGGAATCTGATATCAAATATTATGAAAATTACTTGTATGATAGATCCCTTATCGTTGGAAAATATTATGAAATTGTAGATGGGAAAATAAAACCACATGATTTGGAAATTTCTGACGAGGTAAAGCTTGCTCTAAAAAGCCTTCTTTGGGATAAGGTGGACAGCGAGAGTATGGTTGACCCTAAAGAATTCAAAGATTGCATTACCGACTGGGCGGAATTGCTAAATCAACCAATTCCTAAAATCAAGCGTTTAGCCGTAGATATCGAAGTTGAGGCTCAAATTGGACGAATCCCTGACCCAAAAATTGCAGAAAAAAAAATCACTGCAATAGGATTCAAAGGAACAGGATTTGACAAAATCTTTGTTTTAAGAACTGAAGACACTGAGGAAGGAAAAAATGATCTCGATAAAAACATCGAGGTTGTATTTTATGAAAAAGATCAAGAAAAGGAGATGATACTTGACGGCTTTAAGATCATTGAAGAGTTTCCGTTTATCTTAACATACAACGGAGATGATTTTGATTTACCTTATCTTTACAATAGAGCAGAACGGCTAGGAATCAAAAAAGCAGACAATCCACTTTACATGATGAGGGATTCTGCCACATTAAAACATGGTGTACATTTGGATTTGTACAGAACGCTTTCTAATCGTTCATTTCAAATCTATGCGTTCAGCGGGAAGCGGAAAGACTACATGTTCCGCGCCTGCTTCATCGACCCGTTCCAGG
>JAQBBT010000123.1:0-3958 GCA_032125915.1 Nitrososphaerota archaeon | reverse complement strand
AGACACTCCTCTTACAGGATCAACTACTGGCATTTTTAATTCAAGTTCTCTTAATAATAGGCGATAGCATCTTGCAATGTCTTTTCGTTTAATGTTGCTTGATTGCCCAACATCTTTTAATGTTCTAGGTGTTTCAGTGTCACGACAAGCAGCATAAAGGGCAGATGCAATTAATGCTGAAATTGATCGTCCTCTAACTAATCCCTTTTCTAATGCTTTACGATAAATATAAGCTGCTTTTTCAATGACTGCATCTCCTACTACTAGTTTGTCTTTTAATCTGTCCAATTCGCTAAAGGCTTGTCTAAAATTTCTATCTACTGGCTCATGTACTTGACTTCGACTATCCCAAGTTCTCAGTCTTTCAATTGTGCTTTTCATTGCTGCAGTGAGGGGCTTTCCAGTTGCATCCCTGTTTTGAGGATTAATTACTGTGGCAAGTCCCATATCGTGCATCGCTAAAGATGTTGGAACTCCTGTCCTACTCTTGCTTTCCCCCTTCATTTGAAAACGATCTCCATTCTGGTCCTGATTCGTCTACTTTTTCAGTAATGACAAAACCACACTTTCCACAAAAATTCTCACCGGTATTGGCATCTGTGACTAGTGTTCCTTTTCCACATCTTGGGCATTTGTCTTTTTGATTTGTCTTTTCAACCATTTTCATAACTCTCGCATCGATTAATTATAATATTTAACCATTGCTGTTTTATTGTATATAAGTTTATTGGTGATTACAGAATTTGATTATATTATTTTTTGAACGCTATTGTAATAATTATTCATTTCAACTCTAAAACATATTGGATTTTTTTTGCAACATCTGGTTTCTCATTTTGGGATAGTAGAAATTTTAAATCTTCCATATTATCCACATCCCACATTATTCTTTTTACAAAGACCATTGATACGTCTCTAGTCATCTCTTTGGCCGCACTCATGTGAATTTTGTAACTGTCTTCATCATAATGTGTCTTCATCAAGTTTACTGGATTTCGAACTAGAGCGTTGGTTCCATCAAACCTTCTTGATGGAACGATAATTGCAAAATCTGAACTGCCTTTAAATTTTAAAATAAAATCAATATCTTGTGTTTTGATGTATGGTATGTCTTGAGGAAAAACAATTGAGGTTTCAAATTCGTTCTTTAAAAGATACTCATCAGCTAGTGCTACTGCATCATTTACTCCGGATTCAGCATCATCGATAATTTGAACTGTATCAAATTTTTTACTAATCTCCAAAGCTTTTTTATCTTTTGTAATAATTATTATTTTATCAATTTGTGGAGATATTGATAAAATTTGAAGAATTTCTTCTAACATTATTTCACAGATTTTTTCTGTTTGCTCTGAGGATAATCCTAATCTTGTCTTTGCTCGAGAAAAAGTCTTTACTGGAATTATTGCTGCGGTTTTCAAACTATACGTGAATTTGTTTTAAAATAAAATTGGCCAATGCGTCTTCAGCTAGTTTGTTTTTCATAGTTATTTTTGTCTCGTATGCCTTCATGTCTAAATCTTGAATTTTCTTTGCCAAATCTTTATCTTTTGTATCCACAACAACATTTGAACAAACATCTGAATACATCTTTGCTAATCCATATGCATTAGCTTCAATACCTGCTGCCTCCATGTATTTTGCAGCTGGGCCTGTAATTGCTTTATCTCCAATCAATGGACTTACGGCAACTACTTTTTTCTTTATTTTGGAAAGTTCTTTTCTTATCCCTTTGATTTGAAGCATTGGACCTATTGATGTCAATGGATTTCCTGGTGCAAGAATTACCATGTCTGCATCGTGAATGGCGTTTACTGCTTCTGGATTGGGCCTT
The DNA here is from genome assembly GCA_032125915.1 of Nitrososphaerota archaeon. Taxonomy (GTDB): domain Archaea; phylum Thermoproteota; class Nitrososphaeria; order Nitrososphaerales; family Nitrosopumilaceae; genus Nitrosomaritimum. Next base: position 2,124 of record JAQBBT010000123.1, on the reverse strand, counting down.
GCCTTTTCTGCTCCTATGTATTGAATACCTAGTACTTTATCCCGACCTCGATGTTTGACCCAATATTCTTGAAGATGTAATTCCCCTTTGTCAGTTGTAATTCTAGTTTCTACGCTGTTATCTGTAACTGGAATAATGTTTGCAGCGACTGCAAACTTCTCACACATCCACTTTGTAATATCGCTCAAATTTTTTCCGTTTTTGAGCATATTGGTTCTAATCAAATGGGTTGCAGCATCTCTATCTCCAACTCTAAACCAAGTTTCTTCACCAAATACTTCCATCTGTCTCAAAAAGTTGAATGTATCTTTTTTCATTCCCCAACCTCTTTCTTGATCGAGCAAGTCTGCCAGACCATAAATTATGGTGTCAATGTCTGGGCATACATAGAGTCCATACAACCAATAATTGTCACCTACGTTAGAAATTACGTTTACTTTATCTTCTTGGGCTGCTATTCCCCTAACTAGTTTAACAGATCCTGTTCCACCGGCTAATATTGTTATGTTCATATTTCTCCTAAAACGTAAGTTCTGTCAATAATACTCCATATTACTTTTTCAAAATATCACGATCTAGTTTTGTGGATAAGTTTATTACGTATGATCTAAAATTTTACCTGTGTCTAGGGCTGTTCTTTTGACGGTTTTGCTTGCAGGTATTCTTGTAATTGGTACTAGCTCTCCTGCATGGGCAGCTCAAATGGATGCCAGAGTCAATCCTAACAGTGAGGAATCTTTCTTTAAAATAAATTATCAAAAAACTGTGTTTATTGAATATCCTGATGGTGGAAAACTGTTTGATGAATTACACCTCAAGGAATGGACAGAAAGTGGATCTGCTGATTCTTCAAATCCTGGTGTCAAAGATCTAATTGTTAAACTTAATGATAAAATTTCACGTGATGGCAGTCAAGCTATAATTTCAGATCTTAATGTGATTTATGACATCCATCTTAAAGGCAGAACAATAAACGCCTCTATTGATTACAAAGTAGCTTTAGAGGGAACCATAACTAATTATATAATTTCAAAAGATCAAACTAAAACTCTAGTTGATATGGGCTGGAGAGGATTGACAGCTACTGATGAAATTATGATTGACGGTGTTGGAATTAATCATCCTATCTCTGTTCTCATAGATAAGGAACCTGTGGTGTATGAAATTCTTAAAGGAAATCAAGCCGAAGAAATTTTGTCCAAAAATCTAATTGATGCAAATTATATTTTAGAGCAACCATTAACTAACTGGCACTTTTTATTTGATCCCACAGGAATCAATGTGGATGCAGGTACTTTTGGTTTAGATGAATCAATATCTGGATTTGTTGTATCTCACTGGACCATGGGTGAGAGTAGTCTTAGAGAAGGCAGACAGGTTGAACGAACCTTTGAAGCTGAAGTGACTGCTGATAAAAATTATGTAATTAGAAGTGTTCAATCAGCCGATGCTGCAAATCTTTCTGCAATTGGATTTGGTGCATTAGATATCATAGATGGTTTAGAGATTGCCGGAATTACTGCTACAGCTCCTGAAGGATATGCCACAACATCAACTGGTGAATTTCCTATTCTTATTGTCTATGGCATGGCAGGGATGGCAGCTATTGGTGGAATTGGATTTTTCATATTTAGTAACCGAGCACTTAAGAATCAAGAAACTGCACAAACTGGAATTGATCCTGGTAGATTAACTGGATATCAAACGAGTGCATCATCTGGTGGATATCAAACCAACAGAGGTGAAGCTCAATTAAAGGATAATAGTGGTTATGAACAATCTAGAAGCATGTATGAGGCAGACACTACTCAACAGGCACCTCCATCATCAGTGCCTACCACTGAAGAAGCTGCATGTGGATGTGCAGCCTCTGCTGAGATGGGCTCAGAATGTGACTGTGAAATGCAAGGCTCTTGTTTATGTGATGCAACATGTCGTTGTAATGCGGATCTTTGCAAAGATCAAGCAAGTTCGATGAGTTAATCAATAATTTTGTTTTAAATCTAAAATTTTCAAAACAATAGTGTGTGCTGGGAGTAACCCTCCTTCTGTTTTCACGATATTTCGCTTTGCAGCCTACCTGAACTTGGTACAGGATCCTACAGTTCTGTTTGGCCTTGCTCC
>JAQBBT010000122.1:0-14490 GCA_032125915.1 Nitrososphaerota archaeon | reverse complement strand
AAAGGAATGAAAATGCAATTACCATCTTCTGACAGGAAAAAGCTTGTAACACAAGGTATTGGAAGCTATATTTTCTTGTACTTATTTACTTGGATTGTAACATACACATTAACTCATGCAGGAAGTGTTTCCAGTGGAATTAATCTTTAGTTTTTTAATTAAAACAAAAAGAGGATAGCGTATGTGGAATTATAAAACTCCTGGAATCCCAGATGATTTTTTTGAACGAACTGAAAAAGTGCCAATCACAAAAGAAGAAGTAAGAACAATTCAAATAAGTAAAGCCAGACTAACTCCTGGTCAAACTGTATTTGATATTGGATGTGGAAGTGGCTCCATAACTATCGAAGCTGCGATTCAAGTGGAAAATTCAGGAAAAGTGATTGCTGTTGATTATGATCCTAATGCCATAGAGTTAACAAAGAAAAATATTATAAAGTTTGAGGTTTCAAACGTGTCAGTTATTTTGGGTAATGCCAAAGAAAAAATCTTAGAATTAGGAACAGCTGATGTTATTTTTATTGGAGGTACAGGTGGAGATACTAAAGAAATTGTAGAATTATGTCAAGACAAGCTAAAATCTGGTGGAAGAATTGTAATTGGAACTATTCTAATCGAGACTTTGTATTCTGTTTTAAACATTCTTGATAAATTACAGTTTGATTCTATTGATATAACACAAGTTACCATTTCAAAGAGTAAAAAAACAACTAAAGGAACTATGATGCTTGCCAGAAATCCTGTGACTATAATTTCAGCAACCAAAGTATAATCTAGCTTTTTAATTGGGAACAAATTCATATTTTTTATGCCTGAATTGATAGGGATTGGAGTAGGACCTGGTGATCCAGAATTACTTACAATAAAGGCACTTAATGCAATTCACAATGCCGATGTTATAATGTGCCCAGCTTCAAAAGAAGATAGACCTAGCATTGCTTTATCGATAGTATCATCCTTAATTGATAAATCTAAAAATCAAGAAATTATACGATTAATTTTCCCGATGACTAAAGATAAAGAAGTACTTGAAGCTTCTTGGAAAAAAAACTCCAAAATTATGGCAGAAAAAGTTTTGTCAGGAAAAAATGTAGTTTATCTTACCGTAGGAGATCCATACTTGTATAGTACATGGATGTACATGCATAAAGAAATTAAGTTAAATCATCCAACTATGAAAATAAGTGCAATTCCCGGAATTGTTTCAATATTTACATTTGCATCAAAAGTTGGTATAAGTATTGCAGAGGGTGCAGAAAAAGTTGCAATTATTCCATCTTGTTATGATTTAAGTACAGTTAAAGAAATTGCAAAAAATTCTGAAACAATGGTCTTTCTTAAAGATGGTAGATATTTTGATCAAGTAATAGATTTACTAAAGGAAGTAGGATTTCCAGATAACTCTATTTTTGCAATTGGACAAGACCTTGGAACTGAAAATGAAATAATTCGAAAATTAACTTTAGGTGAAGTTAATGATGGAACATTAACTACAAAATACTTTTCAATATTGGTGGTAAAACGTGTCTGATGTTTTCTTTGTAGGGTGTGGTCCAGGTGATCCAGAATTAATCACAGTTAAAGCAAAAAAATTAATTCAAAAAGCGGATGTTGTAGTCTATTCTGGCTCTTTAATTCCTCCTGAAATTCTTAAGCTTTGCAAAAAAGGAAAACTTTATGATGCTGCTGGATTAGTAAGAGAAGAAATTTTTGAGGTTTTGTATAAAAATGCAAAAAAAGACAAACTAGTTGTAAGATTACATGATGGTGATCCTTCAATTTATGGTGCAATAAAAGAGCAAATTGACAACTTACAAGAAAAAGGGATTTCCTCAATGGTTGTACCTGGTGTGACTGCATTTTTAGCCTCAGCCGCAGCATTAGGAACCCAACTTACTCTTCCAGGCGTAACTCAAACAATTATTGTGACTAGAGCAGAATCTCGAACAAAGGTACCAAAAAGAGAAATGATTTCTGAACTGGCAAAACACAAGGCTACTTTGATTTTCTATCTGAGTGTACATCTACTCTCTAATATTGTAAAAGAATCAATTGCTGGAGGATACAAAAAATCTACTCCAGTAGCTGTAGTATATAGGGCAAGTTGGAAAGATCAAAAAATTGTTAAAGGCACTCTAGGTGATATTGTAAAAAAAATTAGAGATGAAAAAATTACAAGAACAGCTATTGTAATTATTAGTGATGTAATTGATTCAAAATCTTATGAATATTCAAAACTTTATGATAAAAAATTTAGTCATGGATATAGAAAATCAAAAATCAAATAGATAAAAATTTTATTTTATTTTTAATGCCAATTCTTTTTAAATTATTTTGAAAAATTCCAGTTTGATCCGAAGAGAATATTTTCAATAAACTTCTCTTTGATTGTCTAGTTTTTGTATTTTTTAGAATTTTATCTGCAATACTTTCTGCAGGGTCAATAAATTGAATATTAGGGAATTCAGATTCTAAAATTGATTTTAAAAATGGTAAATGAGTACTTGACAATGTTGCAATATCTATATTATTTTTTAAAAAAATATCTTTTAATGAATTTTTAATAACTCTTTTACAGTATATTTTATTATCAATAAATTTTCCAGATTCTACTAATTGAACAAGATTTGAAGCATTAATCTTATGGATTTTAATTTTGTTTGATATTTTACATTTTTTTATATAATCTGACAAATTTTTACTTTTTACAACCATTTCTGTAGCAAGAATTGCTATATTGTTTGTGTTAGATTTACTGGCAGCTTCTTTGATGGGTGGATTTACTCCGATAATTTTCTTATTGGTTATTTTAAGCATTATTGTGGGTGTGTTTGATCCGATTACAATTAACTCTGGACTAAACTTCTTTTCAAGTAGTTCAATAGATTTTTTTATAATTTTTTCTAATTGTTTTCTTGATTTTTTTCCGTATGGGAAGTTTTTTTGGTCAGCAAAATAAACTATTTCAACTTTACAGACTTTTTGAATAGACTTGATTATTGATAAAGAACCTAAACCTGAATCAAAAACGGCGATTATAGCCATAGATGTCAATTTCTTAAACATGCATAATAGTTTGTTAGCTAAATTTAGTCTAAAGTTGATCTAAATGCACACCCCTCATTAAGAATCAATTTCTAAATCACCCAACATGCCAAACTTCGACAAAACTTGGGCTCGACAAGAGACTCAAAGTGTAACTGGCAAATTACGTGATGCAGTACAACCACAAGGTGCATTAAAACCACGAATTCAAACCGCAGTAAATAAACTTCAAGTTCAAATTAGTAAAATGGACTCGATGTTAGGAAAACTGCACGAAAGAGATGCGCAACTCTTCAAGAGAATCGTGACTGCAATGCAGCAACCTGATACTAGCACTAGTAAGGTTCTGTCAAACGAATTAGCTGAAATTCGTAAAGTTACAAAAATGCTCGGCAATGCAAGAATGTCATTGGAACAAGTTCAATTACGATTGACAACTATTCATGACCTCGGAGATGCAATGGTAGCAATCGGACCAGCGATGTCTACAATGAAGGGATTGAAGTCATCACTTGGAAGATTCATGCCAGAAGCAGATTCAGAATTGAATGCAATGACACAGACGCTTAATGGATTAATGATGGACTCTTTAGCTGGAGACTCATTTAGCCTAGATACTGATTCTTCAAATGAAGAAACTGATAGGATTCTACAAGAAGCATCTGCAGTTGCTGAACAACAGATTGGAGATAAATTCCCATCTGTACCATCTCAAACTGGACTTTCGTCTCAATCTTCATCTTCTTCATTTGAATAGAGGATTTAGGCGAAACGTCACTCTTTTTATTTTATTAAATTATCCCCAGACTTTCTCTTTGAACGTATATTTTTTATTAAGAATATAATTCCCAAAAGCTGCTGAAAGAACGGCTAAAACTAGAGAAATAGGATATGATAACTGATACTCATCAACTAAATAAAACACCATTCCTAATTGGACAAGAGCTCCAAGAGAACTAAATGTAACAAATTTTCCATATTGTTTTAATGTTCTCTTCTTTGAAAAGTCTCTATCATCAAATGTCCAAGTCTTATTTAGAAGAAAATTTGTGGTAATTGATGCTATAATTCCAATCATGGTTGCATGTAAATACCATAAATCTGAAATTCCACCTGCAAAAAGTAATGAAATTAAATAATTTACTCCAAATCCAGATAACCCAACTGTATAAAATCGACTTGCTTTTGAAAGAAAACGAACTGAACTTCGTCTTTCTTCTTTTTCTTTAGATTTTCCAAATTTGTACAACTTCCATGCAGATTTAAAATAATCTGTAATAGTTGATCTATCTAATTTACTTGAACCAAAACTTCTATTTTCAAATGTATAGGGAATTTCCTTGACAGCAATCCCACTTTTCTTTACTAGAATTTCTAATAGAATTTTGTAGCCAATAGCATCAAAATTAATTCCTTTTAAAATATTTTTTTTAAATGCAAAAAACCCTGACATTGGATCTTTTGTTTTAACTCCCAATCCTTTCTTGGCAATTAAAGTTGCAATTTTACTCATTAGTTTTCTTTTTAGAGTCCAGCCGTTTATTTTACCTCCACTGATATATCGTGAAGCAATTACCATATCGCATTGATATTTTTTCAAGGATTCTATCATTTTCGGAATAATTTGTGGTGGATGAGAAAAATCACTATCCATTACAACAATTGTATCTCCTTTAGCTCGTTGAATACCACTAAGAATAGCAGAACTTAGACCATTTTTGGAGGTTCTGTGGATTACATCCATCGTATATCCTGCAATTTTCTTTACATTTTTTAGATATTCATCTACAATCTTACCCGTAGAATCCGGAGAATTATCATCAACAACAATTGCTTCAGCGGTAATATTTTTTGGTAAATTCTCACCTATTGATTTTAGGATTTGAATAATATTTCTAGACTCATTATAAGTAGGAATTATTATAGTAACTTGAGCATTTTCTCCAGAAATAACCCCCCTCGCCTCAGACATACGTTCCTCCAAAAATCATGGGTTATTAATTTTTAATAAATATCATACCCAGGCTTGAATTTTTTTATCTAAATATAACCAATATCTAAAAAACTGTGATTTACTTTTTTTGGCTTGACTAAGGAAATGATGTATACTCAGAAAGAACAGAGTTTATATCAGAAATTTTCATTCTTTTTTGTTCCATACTATCTCTCATCCGTATGGTAATGGTATCATCTTCCAAAGTTTGATGATCAACAGTAATAGCAAATGGTGTTCCAATTTCATCTAGTCTTCTATATCTTCTTCCTATAGCACCGGAATGATCTAAGAATGCATCAAATTTCCTTTTTACCTGAAGATAAATTTCATCCGTTTTTTCTTTCAAACCATCTTTTTTTACTAGGGACAAAATTCCCACATGAATTGGAGAAAGATAGGGTTTAAGTGACAAAACAGTTCTTTCATTTTCTTTATCATCTCTTAAACTGTGTTCTAAAATAGTATACAAACTTCGATCAATCCCCATCGAAATTTCAAATACATGAGGAAGAACTTTTTCCTCATTATCCATTACTTCAAATTTTTCTTTACTTTTTTTAGCATGGCTGGAAAGATCATAATCTGATCTATAATTACATGCAACTAATTCTAACCATCCAATAGTTGTTTCAACTTCAAAATCAAATGCAACTTCTGCGTAAAACGCTTTTTCTTTTTCACCCAATTTTCTAAATCTACTTTTTGCAATATCAATTCCTGTTTTTTCATAAAATTCAGTTAATATTCCCAAATAGTATGCAACAAACTTATTTGGAATCACTCCTGATTTTACAGCCTCTTTACAGGTCATAGCAATAGGTTCAGAATCAGTTTGAATTCTTATCACTGTATCTTGGATTTGTGAAAATTTTTCCATTTCATCTAATTTTTTTGGATTACAAAATACTTCAATTTCTGCTTGATAAAATTCACGAAGTCGAAGTAAACTCTGTCGTGGAGCTATCTCATTTCTGAAACTTTTACCAACTTGTGCAATTCCAAGGGGTAATTTCCCACGCATTATTTTAAACAGCCTTGGAAAATCCACAAAAATAGATTGACATGTTTCAGGTCTTAGGTAAGCAATTTCTTCCTCTGGACCAATCCCCACCTTAAACATCATGTTAAATTTTTTGGTATTCTCAAAAACACCCTTGCATTTTGGGCATTTAATGTTATTTTCTTTAATTGCATTATCAAATTCTACTAAATCAGCACTTTCAGGAATTTCTATTTTTGAAACCTCAGCTATTGTTCTATCTGCTCTAAAAGTTGCTTTACAATTTGTACATTTTATGATAGGATCAGCAAAATTTCCTAAATGTCCGGATGCCTCAAAAACTGATTTTGACATTATTTGTGAGCCATCGATCTCAAGCATTCCATCTCTTCGTACCAATTCCCTTCTCCATAATTCGAGAAATTTATTTTTCAATCCTACACCGGAAGGTCCATACTCCCAAAATCCGGCTTGGGCGTCTGCATAAACCTCACAACTAGGAAAATAAAACCCACGCTCAAGTGCCAGTTTCATTACATCTTCATAATTCATTTTATCATTTATCCGAATTTTTTAAAAATTCTTTATGCTAACTCCTTTACAATTCTAACATTTTCAAAATCATCTCTGGTATCATCAATTGGAGTTTCTAACACAATTGGAATTTTTTTCTTTGTTATCAATTTAACCACTGCAGCCATTCCTTGTTTCCCGATATTCCCTAAACCAATATGATAATGTCTATCTAGATTACAACCTATTTCTCCTTTGGCGTCATTAAGATGTAAAATTTTCAAATTTTCCATTCCAACATGTTTTTCAAATTCGTTAAAAGTTTCTGTAACATCTTTTTCAGTTCTTAAATCATAACCCGAAACAAATGCATGACATGTATCTAAACAAATACCAAATTTCTTTGTAGGTTTCAATTGCTTGAAAATTTCCCCTAATTGTTCAAAACCTGATCCAACGGAATTTTTTTGCCCGGCTGTATTTTCCAATAAAATCATCACATCATTTTTTACTTGACCTGCTTTGGTTAATCCTTTTACAAGTCTTTTAATTCCTGCTTCCTCACCTGTTCCCAAATGACTACCAAGATGAGTTACAAGGTATGGTATTCCTATTTTTCCACATCTTTCCACTTCCTCAATTAAGGAATTCACTGATTTTTCAAATCCATCGTCTTTGGGAGAAGAAAGATTAGGTAGATATGGCATATGAGCACAAGTTGCAAATCTATCAATTTTACTAGCATTTAGTTTCTCTTTGAAATTTTTAATGTCCAGGTCCATCAATTCCTTTGCATTCCATCCTCTTGGATTTCTGGTAAAAATCTGAAAAGCTGAACATTTTCTTTCAACGGCATTATCTACTGCCTTGTCTATTGAACCCGCAATCGAAACATGGCAACCGATCAGCATGTTTGATGATTTTAAATAAACATTATTTAAATCACCAATTGTCTTCAAATGAAAACCAGATTTTTAAGTCAATATCATTAATCATTATTCGTGATAACACTAGGAAAAGATGAAATTGCAAAATATCCATTTTTAGCAGATGCCGGCCAATATCTAAAAGATAAGGGTTTTACACTTCAGCAATTTGGAATTGATCCAGATCTGAAAATATCCTTAGAAAAAGCCTTCAATAGAGTTCAAGTTTCTGCGGATGGGAAAATCTACAAATCAGACCTAATAGATGGAGAAGCCTCAAAAGATTATGTCTTAGAAAGAGAAGTTTTTTCATTTCTTTTAGCGATTGTCTTACTAAAATTAACTGGGATGACTACATTGATCAAAAGATTTGCCCTTGCAGAGGCAAGACGTGCAGAAAAATATTTAGAAAAAGACCTTGCAAATATTTCCGATGAATCAAAAAAAGAATTAGCAATAAGAATTATTGATGATTTATTTTCAATTCAAATTAAAAAACAAGATGATTACTTTGTAATTCCAATTTCAAATTATCTAAAACATTCAATTAACTTTCATGAACGGGAATGGAAATTAATTAACAGACATGTTGGAAAGGGATTTGTTTTTCTTACTCCCCATGAAACTGTCAGATTAATACGAAAAGAACTGAGTAATTATATTAGTTCAAAAATAATTAATGCAAAAACCCCTTCCATGATTTTAGGATTTGAAGAACCAGTTCACAAATTAATTTCATTATCTAAAAAATTTGTAACATATACTGTTACCACAGGAGAATATCCACCTTGCATTAAACATGCTGTTGAAATTCTTGAAAAAGGAGAAAATCTTCCCCATTCTGGAAGGTTCATGTTGGCCACATTTTTGTTATCCAGAAATCAATCAATAGAACAAATAGCTCCACTATTCAAAAATGCTCCAGATTACAATGAACGAGTTACACTTTATCAGCTAAATCATCTAGCAGGAACCTCAGGAAGCGGCACCCAATATTCATGCCCATCTTGTCAAAAACTAAAAACACAAAATCTTTGTTTTGCTATTCCTGAATGTGATAATATCTTAAACCCCCTTCAATTTGGAAAAAAAAGAAAGTAAATGCAAGAAAAAGAAATTAAATTTTTAGAAGAATCCTTCAAAAAATACTATTTTGATCATTTTGATCTGATTCATGTACCTGAAAAGACCTCAGAACGAGAGTTTGGATATCAAAAATTTAATTTAGGTATGACACGACATATCTCGCTAAAAGACAACAAGGAATTACATCTATTACTTATGCAAAATACTCCGTCTGACGTTTATTGTTCCAATGCTTATTACTCTTTTCCGAACTTACCTATGAATGAAAAAGATTGGAAGGAAGCTGATCTTATTTTTGATATTGATGCTAAAGATCTTCAATTAGATTGTAGACAAAATCATAGTGTTACTAAGTGTAATGAATGTAATCAAATATCAAATTCAAATAATCGTTGTTCAAAATGTAATTCTACAAAAATAGAAACAAAATCCTTACCATGCAAAAATTGTATTGACGGATCAAAAAAAGAAGTTGTTAAACTATCAAATATTTTAATTGATGATTTAGATGTTGAAAAAAATAACATTCAGGTATATTTTTCAGGAAATGAAGGATTTCATGTTTATGTTTATAATTCACAATTTCAAGAACTTGGTTCAAGAGAAAGATCAGAATTAGTAGATTATATAATGTTTAGAGGTGCGATCCCAGAAACTTTTGGAATGAAAAAATTGAAACCAAATCGATCACTATTTCCTGAATTTGAAGAAAAAGGTTGGCGAGGAAGATTTTCTAAAGAAATTTTTGGTTCTAAATCAAAACGATCAAAAATAATATCAGAATTAATTTCTACTGGATATTCGAATTTTCAAAAAAGATTGGAAGATATATCCACAATAATTGGTTCTCAAATTGATCCTAATGTAACTATGGATATTCATAGAATCTTTAGACTACCTGGTTCACTAAATAGCAAAAGTGGATTAACCAAAATTTTATGTAAAGATCTTCAAACATTTGATCCGTATTCTGAATCATCTTTTCTAAGTGAAAACACTGTTGAAATAACAGTCAATTGCCCAATCGAATTTAAATTAAAAAACAAGAAATTTGGTCCTTATTATAACGAAAATGTTACAGTTCCAACTTATGCTGCAGTGTATATGATTTGTAAAAATTTAGCAACAATCTCTTAGATTTCTTTAAAAATAGTAAATTATAGTTGAAAATTTGATCTTTTAATCCTCTAACATAGAAAATATGTGGTTAAAATTTTTTTATTCTGGTAAGACATTAATTTACCAAATCACAACAAAATTTGATTTTGTATAGCGCCGCTACTGATAAACAAGCTCCACCTCCTGATGCTGGGAAATACATTCGTTTAGGAATTGTTGCATTAATTGTAATTGCAATTGTTGCTATTGCAGGAAATCAGGCAGTAATACTTTCAATGAATTTTACTGAATTTGGAGAAAAATTCACCAAACCTCTATACTATTCCCTTGTATCAACTTTAATTCTTTCAGCTATTGCACTTGTCCGTGTAAATATCATATCCAGATCTTCAATTTTCTGGTATGCAATTAAAACTGGCATAGGATTTGTTGCTCAAGGACCACAACAATCATTATCAAATAACATTCCTAGCTTTAAAGATTTCAAATTAAGTACACCTCAATTTGTGATATGGCAAATTACCAAAATTTTGCTATTTGGTGCATTTTTTGTAAACACAATGTTTGGATTTGCAGCAGTGTCTTTCCTTGATGGAAATTCTTTAGGTATTGAAAACTTACCAGCATTATTTTCTTTACCATTTGTGACTCCAGATACTAATCCTAACTATGCCGCAGAACAAGTTGTTCCAATGATTCCAGCTTTGATAATTTTAATTCCATCTATATTAGCAGCAATTGGTCTTCGTTTAGTACTATATCTTGGAATTCATAGAATAATTGATGTAGTTACTTCGTTCATTCAGGACTCTAATGAAGGAAAACCTAGGTATCTAAATTATGTATCAATTATAGAATCTATTTTAGGTATAGGAATTATTTGGATAGGATTCAATCTATTTTTTACAGATCAAATAGATTACAATTCAAGATATGTCATAGGAGGAGTTCTATTAGTTGGGTTTGCATTTTTAGCTTTTTCATTTGCAGATAGAATAAGATCCAGAGTTCTTACTCATATGTTCAAAAGAGATGTTTACGTTAGAATTTTTACAATTTTAGTAATAGTGATAATTGTGATAGCAGTTATTTCAGTAAATAACAGCATTGCCGATTCTAAAAAAATTGAATATTTAGGTCCATATACTGCTCAGCAGATTGGTGTTAATAGATATCTTGGAGAATTAGACAAGATAAAAGAAAATAGTCATGACGTTAAACTTGAGAATATATCCCCAAACAATATAAAAAACTACGTTGAGCAAAACAGTGATGTTTTAGATGTAGTTAGAATTTGGGATTGGGAAGCTGCACTTGCCAAATTAAAGCCTGAAATTGGATTGATTCCAAATATAGCAATAGGTGATAACGATATTCTTCGTTTTGATAACCAATTGTATTGGACCGCTTCTATGCAGCCAATTTTACCAACAACTGTAGCTAGCACCGATGTTTGGTACAATCAGCACTTTGTTTACACTCATGTTCCAAATGGATTTCTTACACTTGATGCCACAGCAGGTCAAATTGTAGAGAGTGGTGAATTTTTCAGTCAAAGAGGAATTTATTATGGTGAGGGAGGTCTTTTTGAAGAAACCTGGTCTGCATATCCAAATTCTAGAGGAGATGTCAGTGCCGAGTTAGGAGGAGTATTCTATGATGGTGAAGGAGGATTAGATGTATCTCCACCTTTAAGTTGGATTTTTGAACCAAATTTTCTACTTTCATTCCCTACAGAATCTATTCATATTATGAGATACAAAGACGTGCAAGATAGAATGGAGATTCTATATCCTTATTTCTTGTATGATCTATTTGGAAAAGAACTAGATTCTCTTCCTGTAACCGATGGTGAAAAAACATATTGGCTGGTTCCATTGATCATTGGATTTGATACAGCTGATGTACCTTGGTCTAAAGGAAATCCTTACTTACGATTAGTAGGATATGCGTTAGTTGACACACAAGATGGTGATATTCAATTATTGAAAACTGGTGATGATTTTTTTACTGAAATGTTCTCAGAACAATACTCTGAACAGTTTATTTCAATTCCAGATTGGCTTGAAGAACAAATACGATATCCAACTGAACTATTTCGTTGGAAGACAGAAATGTATAACATCTATCACATAACTGATGTTGAGACATTTATCCAAGCAAATGAATTTTATGAAATTCCAACTGGTTTGGACACTTATTATATTGAATCTAAACCCCCTGGATTTGAAACAACTGAATTCATAGGTTTACTTTCTCTAGAATTGAGAGGATCTCAAGGAAGAAATCTTGCAGGTTATATGGTCGTTGAAAATGATCTTACAAATCTAGGAGACTTGCAATTCTATGAAGTTCCACTAAACTCAACTACCAAATTAATTGGGCCTACTGCTGTTAAAGAAGCCTTAGAGAAAGATTCAGACTTTGCTCAATTAAAGACTCTTTTAAGGACTCCACGAATTGGCGATAATATTTTGTATAGAGTGGGAGAGTATGATGTTTACTTTGTTCCTGTTTATACGGCAGGAGCAGGAGGAGTTGTAGCTCAACTTGGTACGATTGCAGCTGTAGGGGCAGCGTTTACCGGAGAATATTATGTAGGTCTTGGTAATACTCAGGAAGAAGCATTTGAAGCATATTTACAAAAAGTATCTGGAGTTGATTCAGCCTCTTCATCTGATCCAACTTTTGTAGAATTGGAGAGACAAGATAGAGTCAATATAATAAAATCCACATTTGAAAATGAAGGAATAGAAATTTCAGAACCCACTATGATACAAGTTCCACTTTCATTTAAGGAAGGAGAAATGTTCTTCTTTACTGAAAATGAACGTGGAGATACTGAAGAATTTTTATCAGAATTCATAAATGATTTTGGTCTTCGAAGAAGTGAAAGAGTATTCATATGGGAAGAGGAAAACAGATTTAATATTGGTACAATAGTTGTTAAAGACGATATAGCAGAATTACATTATGTTTCCGTTGAAGTAGGTACTTAGTATCTATATCTTTAAAATTAAAATACAACATCAATTTCATATACAAAAAATTACATATTATAACTGAAAACCTAAATTAACAATAAATTTTCTTTTTCTTATTGCTACTAATTGTTGATAATGGTTCTATTTACACACAAAATTTGATTGATTTCCTAACACAGGAGAAAATTTTATTTGAAAAATTATCGCCATATGAATTAAAAATAAAATCTCTTGAAAAATATGATTCTTTTATCCTTTCAGGACGTCGAAAAAATGAAAAAAAAATTAACCAAATAAATTCTAAAATAATAAAATATAGTATCCAAAATAATAAAAAATTATTAGGAATTTGTTATGGGGCAGAAATCTTATCACTCACCTTGGGAGGTACTATAAGAAAATTGGAAACTTCTCAAAAAGGTGATGAAGAAGTTTCTATTCAAAGAAAAAACATTCTGATTAATAAAAAAATAAAAGTTTTTGAAAGTCACGGCTTTGAAATTTCAAAGCTCCCAAATTTATTAATCCCAATAGCTAGTTCAAAAAATTGTAAATATGAAATAATTCAATATGATGGAAAATTTATTTTTGGAACACAATTTCATCCTGAAATGACTTCCGATGGGAAAGATCTAATCCACAAATTTTGCTTTCTCTGATTAGTTTTAATAACTCTCAGAATTCATTTTATTTGTTGGAATCCTCAAATCATGAACTTTTACTCCCTTTGATTCAAGAAGAAAATATTTGTCTACCTTTACCAATTAATGTCGTATCTAAATATTGGAATGTTAATCTTTCAATAGAAGAAGCTTTAGAAATTACAAAACAATACCCATACAATACTGGGAGTATCATAATAGAAGGAATTGAACTAGCTGAACGAAATGGTCTAGTATGTAAAATACGTCATTCTTCTTTATCTGAATTAAAAAAAATTATAGATAGCGGTATACCTCCAATCGTAATTTTACCTGGAATTCCAGAAATCACCCAACATGCATCGGTAATTTCAGGTTATGATGATACCGAAAAAACAATTCTTCACTATGTTCAAAAAGGTACTCAAGAAGGAGAACAGCAAGAAGGTGCCATTCCTCAAGAAATTTTCGATAAAGAATGGTCCGAAGATGGAAGATTATTGATAATTTTAGCTCCAAAAGACATTGTTTCTTCCTTAAGCATTGAAAAAAATTTGAATGAAGAATCGAATCGATTATGTTTTATCTCTGAGAAATTGATTATACAAAAAAATACTTCAAAAGCTTTAGAAATTTTAAAGAAAGCTGTTGAATTAGATAATACCAATGTTACTGCATTACATTTGTTAGGTGGAATACTTAATGCACAAAATTCAGAAGATTGTATAAAATACTATCAAAAAAGTATTGATCTCAATAATGAATACTTTCTTTCGTATAATGGACTGGGTAATTTCTACTTGAAATCTAATCAATTTGAAAAGGCTGAATCATGTTATACAAAAGCAATAGAAATCAATTCTAAAAGATCAGCAAGAATTTACAAAAATCGTGCATATCTTCGAGAAAAACAAAAAAAGAATTCAGAAGCAAAAGAGGATCTGAAAAATTACCTAAAATTTGCTCCAAAAGCAGAAGATAGGGGAATTATTGAACAAGCAATTAGAGAATTATAAAAAATGCGGAGTGCGGGATTTGAACCCGCGACCTTCAGCTTGGGAAGCTGATACTCTACCAACTGAGTTATACCCGCTCGTGTAATGTGCTGGTATGAGAACACCTTAGCCATATTGTGTCAAGTGGTTATTGAGGGGTGCTGCCGCGCAGGAACGCCCGCACG
>JAQBBT010000121.1:0-3178 GCA_032125915.1 Nitrososphaerota archaeon | reverse complement strand
GATTTGCTCTATATCCAGAACAACTCGCTCTCCATTCTTTTGATACATTTCTTTGCAAAAATGATCAAAGAGATTCAGAGCTGTTGTTGCATTTGCTTGTGTAGATATTGCACCTCTTGTTTTGATGAACTCTTCTCTTGTTATTCTTGTATCCAAGTAACTCATGTTGTTGATTAGACATGATTTTTGGTTAATAAGAAACGGTAATGTATAAAGAATTGAATTATCTCGGGTGCAGATTTATTAATAATTATTAAAATTCTAACACATGAGTAAAGAAGAATTAGAGACCATAATTGAACAAACCATCAATGGTGCCATTTTAACCATTCCAGCATATATGGATGAAATTAAAGAAAATAAAGAAATCCTCAAGGTAGAGGACCCAAAAGAATTTGTTTATGGAATAGTTATGGGAATGGCATTGGGTATGAGTGGAGCCATTCTTAGTGCACAAAAAAAGACGCCAACACTTGAGGATCAAATCAAAGTCAGAGATTTAGTATACAAAAATATCCCACAAATACGTGAAAGGATCTTTAATTGTTAGAGTACACACAAAAAGAGACTGCGTTTCTTCAATCAAGAGAAGAGGCAAGACTAGCTACTTGCCATGATGATATTCCCCACGTAAAACCAGTATCATATATTTTTTACAAGAATGCCATTTTTATTGCAACAGATTATGAAACCAGATCTTTTCAAAACATTAAGAAAAATACTAACGCAAGTGTAGTGATTGACCTGTATAAGCCTGGAGAACACAAAGCAGTTTGCGTACAAGGTAAAGTTATCATCGTAGAGAAAGGTACAGAATTTCATGCAATCTATCAATTGTTTTATAAAAAATTCAAATGGGTTCGAGATGAACCATGGCAAGAAGAAGAAGCGCCATTTCTTAAAATCATTCCAACAAATAAAAAAAGTTGGGGGATTGAATAATTAAATATCAAAAAATACTAAATTGATTTTTAAAATTGGATTTGAGATAAACCAGGTAAAATTATTCTTGAATTGCACTGGCTGTTGCAGTTGGTGGTGCATTTACAGGATCGACTGTAATCACGACAGTATCAAATGCTTCTCGTTCATTATCATCATAAACCCTCAACTCAAATACCAAAACCTTGATTTCGCCATTTACAACAATTGAACTCTTAAATGAGATCTTTACATTGCTGGATGAATCAATTACCACACTCTCACCTGAGGTTTGAGTCCACATGTAAGATAGTGGTTGGTTTTCAGGATCAAAGCTGTTACTACCATCCAAGTTTATTTTGACTCCTTCATTTACAATTTGGTCAGGACCTGCATTTGCTACAATTGGTAATGACAATGTGTTTTGAACTGTAACAGTCAAACTATCAGATGCTGTAAATACTCCATCAGATACACTGCAGGTTAATTCGATTTGTTTTGAATTAACCACACTTGGTGCAGTAAAGGTAGTACCAGGATTTGCCCGATCGTGCATTACCAAATCACTGGAGGCAGATGTCCATGTGTAAGTTAATGGGTCATTTTCAACATCAAATGCAGAGCAGAATACGCTTCCAATAGTATTTTCATCTATTATTTGGTCTGGACCTGCATCAACTGTTGGCTTGTTGTTTTCTGGAACAACGATTAGAGTTAATCTATCAGTATCGCTTTGACCTCCGACGGTATCAGTTACAGTTAATTGTAATATTACACGTTTTGTGTCACCAGATGAAACCTGTGGCGCGGTAAATGAAATTGATGCATTAGAACCATCAAAGAATACACTATCACCTGAAATTTGTTTCCAAGAATATGTAATCTCATCACCGTCAGGATCCACACCTATGCCATTAATTGTCACTTTCGATTCACTAATAATTCGTCTATCAGGTCCGGCGTTTGCCTTTGGTGGATGATTTTGTTTGGATACGGTTACTGTAGCATCATCAGTGTCAAAGTTTCCATCAGAGTCAGTTACTCTAAGTTCGAAAACTAGATCCTCGGAATCATTTTGGATAAATGGAGAAACAAAGTAAACCTCATCTAAACTTCTTTGGTATAGGATTACATTAATGCCAGATTTTTGAGACCATTGGAATTTCAGTTTACTATCTTCTGGATCTGTTCCACTACCTATAAGTTTCACAAAGACATTTTGACCCACAGTTTGGTCAGGTCCTGCATCGGCAATTGGCGGACCATCAAATGGAAGAACTTTAACCATTGCAATATCAGATGCCCATCCATTACCTTCTGAATATCCTGTAACCTGGAATGAAAGTAATTCTGAACTAACATCGCCGATTTCAGGTGCAATAAACTGGACTTCATCACCAACGTATTTGCTTAATGAGACAGGTGAACCAATTAATTGTGCCCATGAATATCTTATTGGTTGTCCATTGGATGTTTCACCTGTGACATCCATGGTAACTGATTGGCCTTCTCGTACGGTTTGAATAGGGCCAGCATCAATTGAGATTAATCTATTTTTTAAAAGTGTATGATATGGATATACCATTGCAGAATCACTGGCAATTCCACCAAATCCATCATTTACAGTAAGTTTGAAAGTCATTGGAGTAACGTTTGAAAAATCAATAGAAGGCGAAATGATTGTAAGGTACCTCAAATCAGTATTTGCTAGTTCTAATTCAGGGCCGCTTGTTTGTTCCCAAGCATAAGTTAAAAGATCATCATCAGCATCTACTGCGCTACCGATTAAAGTAATCGCATTAATGGTTGGAAAAATTATCTTGTCACGTCCAGCACTAACTACTGGTACATGATTAGTAGGATTGACAATAATTTCAACGATATCAGAACTTTGTGCTCCTAATGGGTCTGTCACAGTTAACTTGAATGTTAAGACTTTGATCATGCCATTTACAACTTCAGGTGCCATAAATTGTGGCGATGCTACATTATATGAGGATAATTTTACTGGATCTCCATCAAGTTGTTCCCAGAAATAAGTGAGATCTTCTATATCTGGATCGTATCCCTCACCAATTAAAGTGACCATTTTATTTTCAACAACATCGACTGTTTCTATTGTCTGTGCGTAACTAAGCCCAAAAGATCCAAACATCAAGAGTCCTACAAGACCCAATGCTAAGGTCAGAAAAAGAGTCGGCTGCACCACCACCCTCAAGTATAATCGTATATTAACCAAACGCCCAATTCCTCTTTA
>JAQBBT010000120.1:0-4400 GCA_032125915.1 Nitrososphaerota archaeon | reverse complement strand
GGTGAATTTGATGTGTTAGTTGGAATCAATCTATTAAGAGAAGGATTGGATATTCCTGAAGTTTCCCTAGTTGCAATCTTGGATGCTGATAAAGAAGGATTTTTGAGAAATTTTACTAGCTTAATTCAAACATTTGGCCGTGCTGCGCGAAATGTAAATGGATCCGTAATAATGTATGCGGACCGTACAACAGATTCCATGAGACGTGCAATAGATGAAACTAAAAGACGTCAAGAAAAGCAGATTTTATACAACAAAGAACATCACATCATTCCTCAAACAATAATTAAATCAGTTCCTGAGCAAATTACAACATTAGATGAATCCAAACTAAAATCTACCTATGACTTGACTGTTGATATGATTGACTTGGAAGCTCAAATGAAAAAATACTCTGAGGAATTAGACTTTGAGCGAGCAATTGAATGTAGAGATAAAATAAAAAGACTAGAACGGGAGATTAAATTTAAAGATGGCAGAAAATAAATTAAAAATTCGTGGAGCAAGACATCATAATTTAAAAAATATTGATGTTGATATTCCTAAAAATAAACTAGTTGTAATTAGTGGTTTATCTGGTTCTGGAAAATCTACGTTGGCATTTGACACAATTTATGCCGAAGGACAAAGACGGTATGTTGAATCTCTTTCAGCGTATGCTAGGCAATTCTTAGACATGATGGATAAACCTGATGTTGATTCAATTGAAGGTCTGTCTCCTGCAATTTCTATTCAACAAAAAACAACTAGTAAAAACCCCCGTTCAACTGTTGGCACCACTACTGAAATCTATGATTATATGCGATTGCTTTTTGCTCGAATTGGAATACCTTATTGTACAAATTGCAGCAGAAAAATTTCTAGCCAATCCATTGAGACAATATGTGATTCAGTTCTCAGAGATTTCAATGGAAAAAAAATTCTAATTTTATCTCCTATAATTCAGAGAAAGAAAGGAACGTATGAAAAACTATTTGAGCAGATAAAAAAAGATGGGTATTCTAGAATACGTCTAAATGGAGAAATTTTGAGCCTGGATGAAGAAATTCCTCCTCTTGATAGGCAAAAATGGCATAATATTGAGATTGTAGTTGATAGAATACAGACTGAAAAATCTGAAAGGTCTAGACTATTTGAGGCAATTCAAACTGCGATAAAAGCCTCAAAAGGAGATGTGATGATTTCATCTGAAAAAGGAGAAAAAATTTTCTCTCAAAATAATGCATGTCCATACTGTGGATTAACAATTGGTGAGCTAGAACCTCGAACATTTTCCTTTAATTCCCCCTTTGGAATGTGCAAGGGATGTAATGGGCTTGGTGTAAAAATGGAATTTGATGCTGATTTGGTAATTCCAGATAAAACTAAATCTATTTTGGATGGGGCAATTGTTCCTTGGAGTGGACGGTTTTCTTCTTTTAGACGACAAGCTTTGAGAGCAGTGGGGAAAAAATTTGGATTTGATTTAATGACTCCAATTTCAAAAATTAAACCAAAACATCTCAAAATAATTTTACATGGTTCTGATGATAAGATTGATTTTGATTATCGTTCTAAATCTGGCGACTCATCTTGGCAATACACTAATGCATTTGAAGGTGTTCTTGACAATCTCCAGCGTGTTTTTATGGAAACTGATTCTGAATCAAAGCGTGAATGGTTAAAGCAGTTTATGCGCGATACTCCATGTACTGTATGTGATGGGAAAAAACTAAAACCAGAATCTTTGGCAGTTAAAATCAATGACAAGGGAATCATGGATATCTGTGATATGTCTATTGATCACTGCTATGACTTTTTTTCGACATTAAGTCTTACAGAAAATGAACAATACATTGCACGAGATGTTTTAAAAGAAATCAAAGAAAGATTAGAATTTCTGATGAATGTGGGTTTGAATTATTTGACTTTGAATAGATCAAGTGCAACATTATCTGGAGGTGAATCTCAAAGAATTCGTTTAGCTACTCAGATTGGTTCAAACCTTACAGGAGTTTTGTATGTTTTAGATGAACCCACAATAGGGTTGCATCAGCGAGATAATGAAAGACTCATTAAAACGCTAACAAAGCTACGAAATCTTGGAAATACTGTAATTGTTGTAGAGCATGACGAAGAAGTTATACGAAATTCAGACTGGATTGTAGATTTGGGTCCAGGTGCCGGAATTCATGGTGGAAGTGTTGTTTTTGAAGGAACTATTGATAAAATTCTTAATGGACACAAATCCATAACTGGAGATTATCTAAAAAATAATTCACTCATAACACTAGAAAACAAAATTCGTAATCGTTCAGGTTCTTTAATGGTTAAAGGAGCTTCTGAAAATAACTTAAAAAATATTGATGTAGAATTTCCTTTGGGTCTTTTTATATCAGTAACTGGTGTGTCTGGCTCTGGAAAGTCTACTTTGATCAATGATATCTTGCTAAAGTCTCTTGAAAGTCATTTTACAAAATCAACTCTAAAGCCTATTAGTCACAATGAAGTCACAGGACTGGAAAATATCGATAAAGTTATTGCAATAGACCAATCTCCAATTGGCAGAACTCCACGTTCTAACCCTGCAACATACATTGGGGTATTTACTCATATCCGAGAACTATATGCAAACACAGAAATTTCCAAAGAACGTGGTTATGCACCTGGACAATTTTCATTTAATGTAGCTGATGGTAGGTGTTTTGCATGTGATGGTGATGGAGTAAAAAAAATTGAAATGCAATTTTTATCTGATGTTTATGTAAAATGTGATGAATGTAAAGGAAAACGATACAACTCAGAAACTCTTTCAGTTTTGTTTAAGGGGAAAAATATTTCTGATATATTGGGAATGACAGTTTATGAGGCTTTGAATTTTTTTGAAAATATTCCTGCAATCAAAAGAAAATTGCAAACAATTTATGATGTCGGATTGGGGTATATCAAACTAGGACAATCATCTACTACTTTGTCAGGTGGAGAGGCTCAACGAGTAAAATTAGCCGCAGAATTATCAAAACGTGGGACCGGTAAAACTTTCTATATTCTTGATGAGCCTACTACAGGTCTACATTTTGCAGATGTTCAAAAACTTCTTGATGTTTTAAACAGATTGGTAAATCTTGGAAATACGGTAGTTGTAATTGAGCATAATATGGATGTCATAAAAAACTCTGATTGGATAATTGATCTTGGGCCTGAAGGTGGAGATGAAGGTGGAAGAGTGGTCGCCATAGGCACACCTGAAACGATATCAAAGTCTCCGGGAAGTTATACTGGAAAATATCTCAAAAAAATAATTAAGAAATGACCTTTGATGTATCAAAAATTAGTATTCCTTCTAATCCTGGAATTTATTTGATGAAAGATTCTGAGCAAAAAATCATTTACATTGGAAAAGCAAAGAATCTCAAAAATAGGGTAAAGTCATATTTTTTGAAAAATCAAAATTACAAAACACAAAAACTAGTTGAAAATATCTCTGATATTGAATTTGTCTTAACTGATAATGAGAGTGAGGCGTTTCTTTTAGAATCAAATATGATTAAAAAATATAGGCCGCGATTTAATATTGAACTCAAGGACCAACAAAGGTATACCTATCTTAGAATCTCTGATGAAAAATATCCTCGATTGCTTGTTGCAAGACGTACTAGAGATGGAAAATTTTTAGGTAAAGGCAAAAATTTTGGTCCATTTACTCAAGGCAGTTCAAAATTATTAACTATTGGGACCTTGAGAAAAGCATTTCAAATAAGAATTTGTAACCAATTGCCAAAAAAAGTATGTCTCGAATATCATTTAGGTAATTGTGAAGGACCATGTGAATTCAAAGATGCTCAAGAACAATACCCAAAACATGTTACTGCATTAGAAGAAGTACTGAAAGGAAAAAATCAAACAAAAATTTTTACTCAAAAATTAAAAGAAGAAATGAAACAAGCTGCTGATGTACAACAATTTGAACGGGCAAAAGAAATTCGTGATACTCTTATTCGATTAGATGGTCTTCAAACAAAACAAAAAATGGAATATGTTGACAATTCAGATGAGGAGTATTTTGGAATAGGCGAGCAAGATCAAACCGTTACTGTGATGAACTTTAGGATGATTAATGGGGTGATAAGAGATAGTGATAAATTCTTTTTTGATCTTGTAGGGGATAATTCTTTTTCAAATTTTCTTTTTCAATACTATTCTACGCACAAAATTCCAAAATTTGTCCTTGTAAGTGAATTGCCTGGTAATAAGATACTTTTAGAATCATTACTGTCTGAGCAAGCAGGTTTTTCAGTCCAGATACAATGTCCGCAAAGAGGAAAACGAAAAGAAATCGTTAATTTAATTTTAAAAAACATAAATCTGATTCACACAAAAGGGGGAGATCCTGGGTTGGTAGAACTCAAAGAATTACTACA
>JAQBBT010000119.1:0-4599 GCA_032125915.1 Nitrososphaerota archaeon | reverse complement strand
GGTTCTTGGGGAACAGTACAAGAACTAAGAATTACAGAACCCCATGAAAAGTTTGAAGGTACTCCTCTAGTTGGAGTATATCCAGTTCCTACAAGATATTCGTTTTGGTCAGGAGATACAAGACAGAATTCAACATCAATGGATTACACTTTATCTGCAAGTTATTATCAAAAACAAAATTGGTCTGTTATGTGGCCTGAATCCTCCACTATTACAGTCTCTCCTCATGATACCGTTGATGTAAAAATAAATTTGGTTTTACCAACTGATATTCAAACTGGTGTTTATCAAGGATTTTTAACATTTGAAGGTGACAAACATACGGTTAACGCACCAGTATCTTTTGCAATAAAGCAACCAATCAACAAAAAAGACACTCCTGTTTTGATTCAAGGTAGTCAAAGCAATGATGTGATTTATGGTAACGGGTATGTCAAGGGAGCATTTGACATGGCTAATCGCTACATGGCAGGTGACTGGAGGCAGTACTATTTTGATATTAAGGATGAGTCTATTAATTCAGCTGCCATTGAATTATCTTGGCTTACAGATGATACAAACCTCTCAGTATTTGTTATGAATCCTAAAGGAGAAATAATTCAAACTAACATGCCATCAGGAATATTTGGACATTTTCTTGGATGGGTATCTCTTGATTGGCTAGGTAGCTCAGCATTTAGTCAAGGCGGAGGATTTTTTCCAGTGAAAAACAAAGATAACACATCTACTGTAATTTATGTCCCAATTAATCAAACTGGCACTTACTCAATTTTAGCACACACTACTTTGTTTGGTGGCAATTCAACTACAGAACCAATTACTTTGGCTGCAAAATTTTCTACAATTTCTGCTGATGTCCAATCTGAATTAAATGAATTAAATCAAACAAAAATTCAACCAGAACTAGTTCTTCCAAATAAAACTAAATCAATACCTGAAGTTAAAAAAGATACAATTCCAAATGATTCATCAAATATCACAAAGCAAGATGAAATTCCAGAGAATGTATCATTTCCAATGGAATTGGCTATTGGTATTGGAATTGGAATTGCGATCGGATTGGCATTTGTATTTATCACAAGACGAGATTCAGACAAATAATTGAACAAAGTTTATAAGCAATTTGGCGAGTACGTCAGCTTGAATGTCAGAGCAGGGGACGCAAAAATCTGGCGGATTATCCAGACGAGACTTTCTAAAGTTGATAGGAGCAGCAGGAACGGGACTAGCATTTGCTCCGTTTATTCCATTTGGAAACTTTATGCCAAACCCATCATCAGCTACTCTTGAAAAAGTTCCTGTAATCTTACCTGATGGCACTCAAGCTCATATTGATACTTATCCTGTAAATCACTCTGAAGTTATCACATATCCTTCCACTGGCGATGCAGCCCTTGATGCAGAAGCATTTCGAAAGTGGCAATTCATTAGACTACCTGAAGAACTTGGAGGTTCTAAAAAAGACACTTCAGCTTTTAGAGGTTATAGTATGATTTGTCTTCATCTTTGGTGTCTATGGAAATACTGGCCAGAGGAAGGCAGAAAAAGAGGGGAGTGTCCTTGTCACGGCAGTATGTATGATGTACTTACTGGAACAGCATATGTTGGACCAGCATCAGTTCAAGCTGCACCATCAAATACTTTGCCGAAATTAAATTTCGAAATTGCCTCAGATGGCTTTTTATGGATTATGCCTCCAACGTGGGGTGTGAATGATAATGGAGTAATTGGGTATGGCCGTTTCATTAAGTAGAAGAACTGGCGTTGTTGCCTTTTTTTACTGGCTATGGGATGGATTAGATAGATCTATTTTTACTGCAATCAAGTTTTCATTTCCAGCAAGATTTGTTAGTCCTTTTGGATTTTTGGGAATGCTTACTTTTATTGTCTTTGTAATTCTTGGAATTTCCGGTGCATTACTCATGTTTTACTATCAACCAATTTTAGATAGGGCATGGGATAGTGTACAATTTATCAACGACGAAGTACCTTTTGGTTTCCATATTAGAAATATACACTACCACGGCTCAAACGCTATGGTACTATTAGCTGTACTACACATGTATTATCAATATTTTAGTGGAAGATACAAAATCAGAAATGAAATTTTATGGGTTACCGGCGTCATACTTGGTGTCATTACAATCCTTGAAGCATTTACTGGCTATGATGTAATATTTAGCGAACGATCAGAACTTGCAATTAGTATTGCAGCATCTCTTACAACTTCAATTCCTGTAGTTGGACCTGTAATGCGTGATGCAATGTTAGGTAGCGGATTTTCAGACTTTGTTTTAAGGTTCTATGCGCAACACGTCTTTCTTTTACCAATAGTAATGCTTGGCTTAATGGCGGTACACTTTCCAAGATTTTTGGTATTTGATGTACCTATGGTTATGGCAATTAGTGGAGCTATTTTGATTACTGGTGGGGTTTTCCCAATTGACATGGGGTTCAAATTTGTACCCACACAAGCCCCAGGAGTAACTGTCCCTGAATGGTACCTTACAGGAATCTATGCTTTTATGAGAACACAATATGACAAATTTGTCACAGGATTACTATGGCCTCTGATGTTTATCATATCGCTTGCTTTGATTCCATTCCTTGACAGATACAAGAAATTCTCTTGGAGGGATCGCCCTATGATAACTGCATTTGGAATTACAGGTCTTGCACAAATCATGGTCACAACTTATTGGGGATTCTATATTTCTCCAGACATAACAAAACCACTAGTAGAGCGTCTTGTTATTGATCCAATATTCTTCTACTCTACGATGATACTTTTGGTTCCCTTAGGATTTGGCTTTACTTACATGATGATAAAACTTGCAAATGAATCCGAAAGAAAAGCAAAACTTCACAAAGAAAATGGACCTAAAAATGTGGCTACAATTAATCTCTCAGAAAAATGGATCAATTGGGTTTTAATCGCACTATTGGCATTCCAGGTTTTACTTAACATTGCAGCTTACAATGCAGCCTTGACTGGAATGAAGAACATATCCTTGTTCTTTGTAGGTATTATATTGGTAGTATTTGCTGGATTCTTCCATATCTACAGATATGGATTAGCTCAAGCCAAAAATCCCCCACCTCCTCCAATCCAAGAACCTAAGGAAAAACCAAAACTGCAAGAACCACAACCAGTTCCAGAGAGTAGCAAACTTCCTGAGGGATCAGGTAAATCCGAAGACAAAAAAGAATTATCTCCGGAAATTCAAACTCCAAAAGTACAAGCAGATATCGATTTTGGTGTTAACCAAAATACAAACATTGGATCATCTGATCTTTCAAAGCCTTAATTTTCCAAATTCTAAAAAAGCTTTATAAGAACTCTGAAGGAAAAAAAGTCGTTGAGCACTTCCTCATCAAGCCATGCATATGGTATTGGACTCATTACAGTAATTGTTGGAATGTCAGTTGGCCTTATTTTCTATACTGGGTTTTACCTCCCAGAATCATTGGCAAAGCCCTCAGTATCTGAACATATTTTAGAGCCAACTGAAATTTTCGAAATTGAAATTGTCAATGGGGCAGTTATTGAAGGCAATCCAAATTATGTTCCAAACAAGGCTACTGTTACACTTGAACTAAACAACCATGTAATTTGGATAAATAATGATGATACTGCACATACTGTTACCCCCGATCACCGAGCTCAAGATTCTTACAGTGGGGACTTTGATTCTCCGGGAGTCATTATACCTGGAGAAACATATGAATTCCTTTTCACTGAACCACAAGAAATACCATATCATTGTGCGCCACATCCTTGGATGAAGGGATCAATAAAGGTTGAAGTAGGCAGATTTTAGGCAGAATACTTTGCAAATATTATCTGACTTTCAATTTCTTTGTGTTGCTCAATTATTGATGCTCTAAATTTAACCTCATGTTCTTTTGTTGGTTCAAATGAAATAATTGCAGTAAATTCAGCTTTATTCTCCGGCATTACATCCTTGTTGATAAAAAGTCTTGAAACATTTTGAGATATTTTTTTTCCATTATATGATTTGTAAATGATGTGCTCATTAGAATCCAAAATTATTGTATTGATTACAACTCCATCATATCTTCCTGGATATGTTACTGAAATTGTGCCTTTGATTTCAGAATTTGGTTGAATTTCTTTAGAATTTAGATTAAACTCAATATCTTTCACATAATAATAATAATTTCATCTGAATAAATTTGTTAAAGCGGGCCCAAAGGGTCCCAGAGTGTTTTATCTACTAAAATAGACCCATTACGCACAACTTTAGTATGAAATTAGAGATTAATGATGTTGAAGGAACTGCTTATCAAAACTTTGCAGATTCTATTAGAGATAAAGAAACTTTTAGAAAATACAATAGCTATCTAAAATTATTTCTGGATTTGATCCCAAATGAGATGTATAAACAATATTTACAACATGAGCCCCAATCTAGAGAGATTCAAGATCTATCTTCAGCATTTACAGAAATTGCTCAAAAAAATGTTAAAAATGCTAAAGATATCATACAAGCTTATACTAGAAATCTTAAGGAACAAATTGATAATAACAAATTATCTCCTGCAACTGTCAAGAATCGACTAAAACCAATCAAAGCC
>JAQBBT010000118.1:0-3861 GCA_032125915.1 Nitrososphaerota archaeon | reverse complement strand
ATGGGCTCTTTATTGTTAGAATATTGAAAACAATTTTGAAATTCACTTGTTTCAATATTAGATGCTTGATAAATTTCACCAAAAATTCCCAAAATTATAAAGCCTGAAAATATCAGTACTATCCCTATTATGATAAATCTAATATCACTCATAATCTTTGTTTCAGTTTACTGTATTTACACTTTGATTAGGACAATTATTTTTCTAAAGAATCCTTTAGGTTTTCCAATGATGTTTCATAAAAAGACCCCATAAAAACAAGGAATTCTAAGAACTCTGTTTCTGTCATTTTTTTACTATTAAGATAAGACTCCCAGGTTAACTGAACAGAGTTTTTAGTTTTTGGTGTGATTGAAATTGTTGCAACATATGCTCGTAGTGGTAAGCCTTCAGTTGCAATGTATGTGAAATATTCTTCATTTTTCCATGCAACAACATGCTCTTCTATGATATTTCCATCATTGAAGGTAATCTCTCGAATTGCTCCAACCCCTCGCTTTTTTCTGGAGAGATAAATGGTTTTTTTAACATCGATTAACCATGAAGGTAATCCTACAATATTGCTTATTTTCCTCCACACTTTCTGTTTTGATGCTTTGATGATAATTGATTTTTTTACAGTACCTGTATGAAATGATTTTGTGCCTTTTCCACCCATGTGAATTAGTTTTCTGGACTTGATTTTAAATTTAGTTATCTAAAACTTGACTGATTTTTAATGTGTTTTATTTAGATTGAACCTATTTTTGATGATTTTATTGACTTTTCATTTCTATAATCTAAAGTGTTAACGAGTTTATCGGCTGTCAGTAAAAAGGCAGCCCCCCTGCTTTGTGCGTAATTTTTCCAGAGACTAAAGGGTGACGAAGGTATGACTTGTTGAAAATCATAAAAAATTAATTTTGTATCATTTTAAAATTACATATGATCATATTAACATAGTGTGTTTACGTATTCAATATTGGGCGATAGTGTTGAAAGGGAATTGTAAAAATTGTGGAAAGATGCTTGAAGATTCTTTCCTAACTCATTGTTCTACCAAATGTCAATATGAAGAATATTCTAAAACCCATTAACTCTGCATCCATAGGGGATTCACTAAATTTGATTTAGTTTGAATATTTTGTTTTTTACAATTTTTATCCTTTCCCAAAAAATAATTTCAAAACTACTATTCAATTAGCAATTATATGATGACATTCCACCTAAATTTGGATTACAAATCTCACAATCTAGCAGGCACTTATCTTCAGGACAATAACCACATTTCTGTTTCTTTATTTCAAATCGTGGATGACATTCTACTGGCCGGTTTTCATCACCCATGCTAATTTTCAGTCAAGCCTAAAATTAAGAGTTTTTCGAATTATCATCCCTCCCAAAAAATACCTCCTTACACAAAACAGTGAATGCAGAACATTCGTTCATGGTATTCAAATACTGTAAGATTTTGGTTAAAAGTGAGATTAAATGACAATCATGTTTGTTCCCATCAGACCATCTAGAAGAAATGAAGATCTAGATGAATCCGAAGAGGCAGAAGAAAAATAAAAATTAAATTCTCACCCTTTCCAAAAAATAATTTCAAAAATTTTACTACATTAACTACGGGTAAAAAGACGAATTGCCTTAAATGAAATCACAAAACTTGAATTTTTAAGAATATGAGTACTGCATGCGACTGCTCTCCTGAATGTTGTAAATCAAATAACACAACTCATCATTATCATGCTGGAGCATACTGTTTCCATCCTATGGGTAATATTCACAAAATATGCGATGAAACTAGTCTGTAAACCTTTCAAATTCTCATATGTCGAAAAAATTAATTTCAAATTGAATAAAGAAAAAATGAAGAGTGAATTAAAACTCTACTTGTTCCCCTTCATTCAAGGAATAAGATTGGTAATGTCTTTTACCTTTGACATCAAACCAACTAATTTTCATACTTACCTTTCCTCTAGATGCTTTCTCTATTTTCATAGTTTCGGCCATTTGGAGATGGTCGCTTATTTGTAATTTGCTCATTTTTTGCAAAATCATTAAACTGAATTTAGATTTTTAGAGTGAATTTTTCTTACTAATTACATAAAAGGAAAAATTGGTAAACTGAAAGATGATTTACTCTAGTTTGATAATTCCTTCATTGATCAAATACTTGATTGCATCAAGTAATTCCTCTTCAGAAACTTGGTTATCAGCATACCACGCAAAGATGGCTCTTACCCATTCAGGAATTTTTTGAATAGTTTGGTCACTAGGTTCAGTACTTAGATCTAATGATGGTGGGTTAATCTGAGTTTGTGTATCCGGTTCAGGTGTTGGTTCTGGCTCTGATTTTTTTATATGCTCGGAAGGATTTTGAAAAATTGAAAACTCTGTACTTGCAGTTTGCAAACCATTTTCTGTTCTGACATGAATTTCAAATTCTCCTAACAGCATCTGATCACCAAATTTTATGTCTGAGTCTAAAAATGGATAGGCAATCTGAACATTCCACATCTCATTGCCAGATTGTTTTGGATATATCTCAAAATCTTTCATAACTCTATTTGTTGGGAGATGAGTCACCTTCATGAAATAAATGCCATCACTTGGAGTATAGTTTTGAATTTCTACAGATGCACGAATTATTTGGTTTGATTCATTTAGATAAAATATTGATGGACCATCCATTTGAACCGTGATTATTGTGTCTGTTTCGGCAATAGCGTGGTCTACTCCAATTGAAAAAGCAGCAATTATTCCCAGAATTATAAGATACGAAGTAATCAATCATGGATTATTTTTTAGAATTTACTATTAAGGTATCCTTCCAAAAGTACTCTAAATATGTCCTTTTTCGTGCCTAATTGTGCCTAACCCTTCCCCAAGACCAAGGAGGAATACAAATCAAATTACGTGGTGTATGTTATGCTGAAAAATCATCCCTTGAATTAGTATCAGGTATGTAACTCATTACAATATTTAGAGAATTTAGGCTATAATAGAACAATATAGTTTAAAATTCGTGATGGTTTGTTATCTAACACATTTAATCCCCAAAAACCAATGATTAAAAATGGTATTTGGATGGGGCAAAAAAAAGATAGAACAAGCACCTGAAGTGACTCCTCAACATAAAGAGATTCAGTTATCAGAGGTTCAAAAAATAACTATGGACTTGCTGGACCTGCGAAAAAATCAGACTTTGACTGAAACAAAGTCCTTGAGAAATCATACATCTCCTTTGATTAAAGAACTTGCAAATATTGCAAAAACTCTTGAACAAGATGATCTTAAAGTTGAGGATATTGACAAGCACCTTAGAATCATTGTAGTCCGAGGCAAAAAACAAGTAATTGATGTAATCAAAAAGGATTCTAATGATTTGCCAGAGATATCCTCCTTTGATGATATATTGGATATGAACAATATTTTAAATCAAAAATTAAAGAAAATGGGTGATGTTTTAGGAAGACAAACACGTGTGATTCATATTTTTGCTAAAAAATATGCTGCAAAACTAAAAGAGATTTTAGCCCAGATGAATTCCAACCATAACGAAATTCAAAAACTAATAAAAAACTTTCAGGATACTACATCAGATTCATTTAAAATCACAGAGTTATTAGATAGAATTAAAAACTTAGAAAATGATTCAATTTCAAAAAATCAAAAAATCTTAGAATTGCAAAATAATCTTGACTCATTTCAGAATAAAATTAAAAACTTAGAAAATTCTATTGAAAAAATAAAATCAAGTGAAAAATACTCTGAATTTTTAAAATTGAACCAAAAATTATCCTCTTTTAACGACACAAAAATTCATATCAGAAATGAAATTGATGCTCAATTTACAAAGATTTCACGAGCCTTGAG
>JAQBBT010000117.1:0-4114 GCA_032125915.1 Nitrososphaerota archaeon | reverse complement strand
ACTGACCTTGGGGGGTCTGGTGGAGGTCATGACAAAGCATGTGGGGCAGTAATTCCAAAAGACAAAATCGATATTTTTGTTAAAGAACTAAATAAAAAATTAAACTAAATTATTGTAAATATCTAGGAATTTTTTTCACATGTGCAATTGAGATTCTTCCATGACCTATAGCTATTATGGATAATTCTCCTGCAAGTATGCGTGGCTCAATCCGCTGTGATATGGATTCAATGGTTTAACTGCATACAAATTAAGAAAGGAAAAACAATTTCGAAAAATTTCCAATAGTTTTTAGGAAAATTTCTAGTATCTTTCTTTAATTTTTTTTTCCAAGATATCAATAACCTGATTTACCAAATAATCGCCATCTCGCACACGACTAATTCCAGTTATTTTTGCTATCCTGCTCATCGTTTCAACAGTGATCTGTAATTGTACCATGAATCATTATATTACTTCTAGCGATATAAGTGGTATTACTGCAAATTTCTAGTCGTCAATCTTTTTTTCAATTTTGTAGTCTATCTTAATATCCTGAGGGTGAGTGAAAACCAACATGGAACTTTTAGATGGCAAGGTCAGTGTTTGGATTCAAAGTGCTCAGTTTGTTAAAGCCACACCTGGGGTGTATGTCCTTTATGATAAACATTTAGACGCAATTTACATTGGGGCTAGTGAAAATCTTCAAAAAACATTTGAAAAATATGTCAATGAAGACTTTGAGAATAATCCCTGTAAACAAAAAACCCGTACTTATCAAAGAATATTTGTTGAAAATCCAAAGGAGAGAAAAAAACAGATGCTAGACGAATATGAGAAAGAACACGGAAAGATTCCAGATTGCAATGCTGAGACTGATTGAAAATTAATCATTTTTGTACGCTGGAATAATTGTCTCTAAAAAATTATTTTTTAAGAAATAAAAAAATAAATGAATTATTCTTTATAATGTACTAGTAATGACTTTCCCATAACGGGGTGAACTGCTATAACGTTTTCACCTTTTTTGGCTAGAAATTCATTTACTACATCTTGAAGAAATACATTTTGTGGTAATTGCTCAGCTTCAAAATACTGTATTTTGTGAATCATTACATCAATTTCAATTAAGATGATATTAAAGATTCATTTTTTCATCTTTCTAATTATTTTTTTAATTTGTCTGTATCCTAAAACTGCTGGGATACAATAAGGACATCCAATTTCTGAAAGTGAGCAGCAGCAATAACAATTGCATTTGCCTTTTTCATGTTTACATTCTTGGCAGCTCATATCTTTTACTCCTAGGCTTTGATCTTAATCTTGTTTTACAACATTGGCAAACAAATTCTTCAGTATGAAAAAATAATGCACAAAGAGAACACCATTTCTGTCCTGAAAGATATCTTAATTTATTTGACATTCCTTGAGGCTTTAGTCGTTCACATAAACCTGTACATGTCTGTGCCATTACAGTATAGGCTGAAAAAATCTATTTAAGATCATTTCCAAATCACAGTAAATTATTCAGAAACTTCAATTATTGCATCAATTTCTGTCATGGAGTTTAGTGGTAAACTTGCAACTCCTACGGCAATTCTAGAATGTTTTCCTTTTTCTCCAAAAATCTCAAATAACAAATCAGAAGCTGCATTGATCACCTTTGGATGTTGATAAAACTCTGGATCAGAATTCACAAATCCAGATAATCTGACAATTCTTGACACTTTTTCAAAATCTCCCAACTCTCTTTTGAGTTGTGCAAGTATGTTGATTGCACACATCTTTGCTGACTTTTGTGCAGTCTCAATGTTCTCATCTGAAACCTTTCCAGTATACAGTAATTTTCCGTTTTCCATGGGAATTTGACCTGAAATGAATAGCAAATTACCTGTCCTAATTACTGCTACATAAGAGCCAGCTGGAGTTGGAGGGGTTGGAAGTTTTATTCCAAGGGATTCTATTTTCTGTTCAATCAAGATGCTTGTGGCTATTTTTTATCTGATTTTAATTTTTAGATATTTTGATATAGGTTTTCTCGCCCTTGTTTGAATTGTTTTGAAAGACCATTCTTGTTTTGTAACCTTTTTTCTGCAAATATCCATCGAGAATTGAGACCCAGGGCAAAGAGTGACCACTATTTAATTTGGATTCAACTGTAATGTTTTTTGTATTGGCATCAAAATTGACATGACCAGAACACATGATTTGCATTGCAGCGTCTAACATCTCAATTACATCGTCTAGAGATTTTGTCTTTAAGTTAATTCCATTTTTTTCAAGAAGCTTTATCATGTCCGTATCTAGTTTTTTTGAAACAATGGCAGAATTCAAAATATGACTTAACCCATTTTCATTTATTATTCTTATGAGTTTGTAAGTCTCTTGAGCTTCTGATTTTGTCATGTCGGCAAGAGATTCAGTCTTGATTGCACTTTTCCAAATGTTTAAAAATAATTTGCCTTGGTTGCTACCTAGAATCTCAGTTGATGAGAAATTCACTCCTTTTCCATTTTCCTCACTTACTATCAAAAGCTCTGTTTCATCAAAAATAAAACAATTCTGAACAACATCTGATGCTCTTATTTTGATTCCATCTGGCAATATTTTGTGTGCCTCTGAGCCAATAAGTAAAGGGGGAATTATGATTTTAACATCTAGGTTTCTTCTAGTTACTGAAAGTAACTGGTCTTTGCATTCAGATAACAATCCTAGCCCCCATTGATCAATTGCTATTTGTATCGATGATTTTGAGCCGTCAATCATTATCCGTAATTGGTTTAGGACATTATTTGCGTTGAGCTGAAAGTATCTTTTTTCCTCAGAACCTCTTGATTTTCTACTCTCTTCGCTTGCTATTTTTAATTTTGAGACCAGTGTGTTCATTGCATTGACCTTGTTTATCTGCTCGTGAATTATAGAGTCAAATGCATCTTCTGGCGCTATTGCTGTACACATTATTGGTTTACTTTTGGAAATAATTGCTAGTTTTTTACTTTCTAATTTTAATAATATGGGGTATACCTTTGTTCTTGGAAGGTCTGAATAGTAGGCAAGCTCGCTGGCAGAAATAGTTCCCTTTGATATGAGTGTGACATAAGCTTGGGCTTCGTATTTACTCAGACCAAACTCTTCCAAACTCACAGTTAGAGCATGCTCATTTACCATGATTCTAGTTGACAATCCATTAGGTAAAATCGAGAGCTAAATTCCTTTACACAAACACTCAAAAAAAATCAAAATTGTATCTACAGTCTAATGTGACTATGGTTAATGATTAATCTGTGACATGGCTCTCAAATACAAATTTTAGATAAACTAGATGGTATGAGAGGGCAATACAGTTTATCGATGGAATCTGTAAATATTTCACAAACCCGAACCATTGTTCCAAGACTTTATTATTCTAATAACTTGCTTGCAAAAATCATACATGTTTTAAAAAATAAAAAATCAAAACTAAAAAAATCAACCAAAATACTATTGGCAGAATCTGAGGACAACGATCCTGCATGCGCCAAAGCAATTGATTTGGAGCGAACAGTTTCTTTTTCAATAGAAATTTTAAATTATATCCAAAAAAGAATAGGGTCTGTTTCTAGAATTGATGAGATTCCAAAAAGTTTTCCATCTCTGGTGCCTATGATTAGAACAATTAGTGCTCAACTAGTTGATGTTATTCCAGAGTCAAGTCAGCACCTCTCTGAATTATCCGTTCATTTAGGAAGCATTGCCTTGGATTCTGCAACAATAACTAATGCTCAGTTTGATTTTAGCCAATCAAACACAGAATCATTGTTAATGTTAGATGAAGTAAAATTGATGGTAGACTCTAAAATAAATAAGCAGTATCCTCATCTTGATTTTTTTTGAGTTTTTGATACTTGACTTTTCTTAAATCTGGACGGGGCTTTTCAAAAGACCTAGAGTTTGTTCGAAATATTTCTGAAAAAATTGATAAAAAATTATCTCAATCAAATACCTCAATTGATTCCAAGCTTGATAAATTATCAATAGAGGAACTACAAGATTTACGTAAGATAGTTGGACTTGCAGATTTTATGTTATACAAATATGAGGACAAAAAGGAGACCAAGGCAATTTTGGAGCATTTTGTTTCTATAATCCGTGAATC
>JAQBBT010000116.1:0-4890 GCA_032125915.1 Nitrososphaerota archaeon | reverse complement strand
AAAAAAATACGATTAATAGCTACCATCAAAAAAATGACGGCTGATCTTTAACATTTTACGATAAAAAACTTTAGATTATTTAGTTTGTTTTTGGCTGTTACAATTGAAAAAATTTCTTTTAGATTCTAAAATGTTTGAATATGATAAACATCATAGAGAATGTCAAAAAAATAACCAACCTTTCATTAAAGCACGAAAAAACCCTATTGATAATAATTATGTAATTCAGTTGGATCTAATTACATGTGATTATAATCTCACATTAGAGGATCAAAATAATGTTAAGAAATTATTTGAAAAAGAAAAAGATTATCTAAAGTCAAGCCACATTAAAAAATCCATATTCAAAGGTTGTAACATTGACAAAGAGCTTGCATGGTATGACGGTGTATTGCCTAAACGATTAGAGACTTTTTGTGAAAACCTATTTGATTTATCTGCCAAATCTCATGTGTAAGCCAATTACGTTTTTCTCTCCTAAATCTTTACACTAATATTGATTTTTTTTTAATTCTTGTCATGTCAAATCTAAAAATTTTGATTGATGAGATGGATGACGGTTGGGATGAAAAACTCAAACAATTAGGAATTGATGCATATAGCGTAAAAAAACTACGTGCTGAAGGTAAAAAAATGAGGACAGACTATTCTGTAATCAATTATGCTAGAGAAAATGACATGATTTTAGTCACAAGAGATACTGAAAGTGGACAAGCCTGCGAAGAAAATAACTTGCCTTACATTTTATTAGATAATGAAGAGATATTCAAAATTGTATTAGATAAAATAAATCAATTATAAATTAAATACTTTTTAAATTTAAAAAACTAGTTTATTTTTAGACTTTTGAATATTTTTTCAAAACCAATTTTTCTCCAATCACTTGTATTTCTGAAGAGAGTTCATCTAGAATTTTTATTCCCTCTAGGATGTACTCTCTTTTGATTTCTTTATTTTGTAATTTATGTTTTAAAACCAATTTTTCATTGTTCACAAAACTCAAAAAAGATACGGAATTTCCCATATCTAGATTGATGAAAAATTGTACGTAATCTGAAATAGTTCTAATTCCCACTACAATTGATATTCTTTCTAGTATTTGATTCAGGTGAATTCTAAAATACACTGTGCTCATTTATTCAAGTTTATTTATAATTCATAATCATATGATTTATGGAAAGTTGTGATCGAAGAACACGTGCTTACAAAAATGGAAAAACATTTGATCAATGCCGCAAAATTGCTGAATCTTTTAATCCTGATTTTAAGAAACAAATTGATCAAAAGGGAAAAGTTCTTTGGACTGAAATCTTAGATCAAGTAGATCACGATGAACTAATCTACAAACTGACCTTGAAATATCTACGAAGAGATGGATATGATATAGGAAATTACAAAATACCTGAAGTAAAATCATTCATTGTGTAGGGTCTATTTTGCAACTACCATCTATATTTCTTAATTTTTTAGCCATTACAAATGGCGTGATGAGCAAAATTGGAATGGCAATGGCGATGAACAGTGTTTGCAATTGAGTAAATGCAATAGTTAATGCAATTCCGCTTGCAGTTCCAATAAAAACAGACAAAAAAGTACCTGCACATGTTGGGCAGGCTATAAACAAACCTGTTGCTGCACCAACCGTGCTAAAACCTCTTCCTTTCTTAGATATTGTAAATGCACTTACTGCAATTGCTGTATTTAGTCCTACTAAATAAGACACAACCACTTGCAAGACTAGATTTATTGGGATAATTTGAAGGCCTACATGTTCTGTTAGATACACGATAATTTTTGGCATGTATCCTGGACCATCACAACAAGGTGCCACAAATCCTGAAGGAATTTCCGCTCCGTAATGTATTGAAAAATTTACTTCTGGCTGATAAATTAAGGTCCCAGAAACTAGGGAAAAGAAAACACCGTAACAAACAAACGTCGCTAGAAAAATTTTTCTTGAT
This sequence comes from Nitrososphaerota archaeon, assembly GCA_032125915.1. Classification (GTDB taxonomy): domain Archaea; phylum Thermoproteota; class Nitrososphaeria; order Nitrososphaerales; family Nitrosopumilaceae; genus Nitrosomaritimum. The sequence goes on along the minus strand of JAQBBT010000116.1, from coordinate 2,929 downwards.
TTAGAATTCCAAGTAGTAAGAGCAATTATTGTAAATAGATCTTTTTCTCTTCGTTCTACCTTTTCACGGTGAAAAATATACAGTCCATATGTAATTGCGCCAAAGCATGCCAACAATACAATGTAAAACCCATATGCAATTCTTTGAATTGAGTCAAATGCTTCTGGTGTGATTAGCTCAGGGTCTTGATATCTTGAATAAATTAAAAATAAAATCGCTATTGATACAAATCCTAGGATCATTAACTTTTTTCCACTTTTATTATTCCTAATAGATTCGTTTTTCATTGCGGTGATTCTATCCTTATTGCATTAAATTATATCTTTATTTTTTTCAGTAAATCTAGATTAATTTAGGGACAAAAATATAGATAATTGCAATTATTTCCAATCTTCCAAAAATCATAAGGAATCCTAAAACAACCTTTGTTGCAGGATCTGTATCAAAATCAATTACTCCTGCAGATAGTCCCCCTGTAGTAATTACGCCTACTGACTCAAAAAATGCATTCTCATAACTTACATTCTCAATTGCAGCTAAATGTCCTGCTGTAGTCAATGCAATTATTGGAAATAAGGCTAATATTATCAAGGTTGAATAAACTTCTTTTTTCGTTACAATAGGTAATTGCTCGCGTCTTTTTTTACTGAACACATTTCTAACATTTTTCAAGTGAAACAATCTAAATATTTTGAGCCCTCCTGCAGTAGAAAAACCACATCCTCCAATGAACATTAAGACAATTAAAATCCCATGTGCAATCGGGTTTAATCCTGACAGACTTTCTTGTTGAAGGCCAGCAGTAGTACTAGCTGATACAGAATAAAATGCACTGTCTAAAGGATTGAAACCACTTATTGCCATAAATAACAATGTTGCACTAGACAAAATTGCAAAATATGCTAGTACTTCTTTTCCTAGTTTTGGGGATAGGAATTTTTTTCTTACAAATCCATAGTGAAATGTAAAAGGTAATGCTCCGAGGATCATTGCGCCCATCAAAACTATTTGTTCTTGCCACAACAAATCGTCTAAAATTGTTGAATTTGGAAGAAAACCACCTGTGGCCAATGTACTCATAGCTAACGAAAAATTATCCATTAGGTTTCTTTCCCCAAAAACCCACAACAACAATGCGACAATTACAATATACAATGCAAAAATTACAGTAATTGTTCCAAATAGTTCTCTCATGTGTAGTGTTCTGCCGGAAATAAAACCTCTCATGGATTGAAGTTTAGATTCTGGATAAAATGCTGTAATGACAAGATAAATGAAACTCATTCCTCCTACCAGTTGTGTAAAACTTCGATAGAATGTAAAACTCTGAGGTAAATTCTCAGGCTCATCAAATAATGAAATTCCTCCAGTTGTGAATCCTGCAGCGCTTGAAAAAAATGCATTTGAAAATGCTTCTCCAGTAGACAAATCAGGAGTTGAGATATACAGATAAGGTGCTGTTCCAAAAAGTGTCAATAAGAACAGGCTGGAAAAAACTAGCACCGAAGCTTGTTGAAGATTGAGACTCGCTTTTTCACCATATGAATTAAGGAAAAATCCTGTTACAAGCAATAACACTGTATTTAGATAGATTCCTGTAGCAATATCTGTCTCAGCCAGTACGGTAGCTACAAGAGCTGGAACCAACAACAAAACCCCTGCAAATTGCAAAACAAACCCTAAATTTCCTAATATTGCTTTGATTGGAGGGCTTAGAAGACGTGGAGGTGTTGCAGTAGCATCTCTTATGGCATTTGCAATTGTTCCTTGGAAAATAATTCCAATAACTTGATTTTTTTTATTAATAACAGGTAGTTTCCTGATGCTGTTATCTCGCATTTTATGTAGTGCATCTTGGAGAGTTGCTTTTTCATTAATTACAATTAACGGAGTACTCATTACATCCCTAAGTGATGTAGATTCTGCGTAAACTGTAACGTCGCTAACTTTTCTTAAAATATCTTCATCAGTAACAATCCCAATAGGATCTCTTTTTTCATCAGTTACAATAATGTCATCTGCCTCATAATGTTGAAGCATTCTTGCTGCATCCCGTGTTAGTGTATTTTGGTTTAGCAACAACACATCCTTATCCATGTATGCTGATACTGATTTTGTAAGTATGTACGATATAGCTTTTTCAGGATTAATCGACATTAAGCTATCAATTGTTATTCATGTTAAATAATTTGGGGTCATCATTACTGATCGTTTGAAAAGTGCTAGTGAATTATTACCAACTTTCATATCTTTATAAGCATAAAATTTGTACTTTAACTAATAAAATGGATATTAATCAAGAACAAGATCCTGATTATGAATCAGTCAAGATTGATTATGTTGGATTCGTAGATCCATATGCCGTTGAAGGTATGGTTGTTCTTAAAGCACCAAACGGAAAAGAATTTCACATGAGGGCATTTTCGGGAGAAGTTGCAAAACATATTTCAAGTTTTTCTGAAACCTCAGAAGATACTGTACCTTCAATTTACAAAATGATAGAAGATATTTGTGAAGAAAATGAACTGTTATTGGTAAAAGTCAAAATCTATGAAAGCGGGGAGGTATTGCGTGCAAATCTCTACTTTACAGGCAAAAAAGACTTGGTTTTGAGAAATTATCGTGCCTCAGATGCTTTGGCATTGGGAGCATTTTACAAAATCCCAATTTTAGTTAGGAAAAATCTTCTGAAAGCAAGCATGGAAGCATAAATCAAGAATTTTTCTCAAAAAAATTTTTTGGAAACATGAATTTTATTCTGTTTACTTCTTTCTGATACTTTTCAATGTTTGATTGAATTTCATTGATTATGACTTTGTCTTGAGTTTGAAATTTTTTATTTTTTAAATCAAGAATTTTTTTATTTAATGTCTTGTACATCATAGAATATTCGGGAAATTTTTTTGGTAGATTGGTCATTTTATAACAT
>JAQBBT010000115.1:0-4248 GCA_032125915.1 Nitrososphaerota archaeon | reverse complement strand
CACTGACATCTGGAATGCTGTTGACCTTTTCAATAAATGTCCTAGCTATCGTTTCCACTGCAGATGGCTTTACAACATCAAATTGAAGTGTTTTAGTCTCAAAATCGGCCTCAACTATTACTTCATACTTGCCAAGACTTGATACGAAATCAGGAATTGAGAATTGGTATGAAAAAGAACCATTTGAGCTTGGCCTAATGGTTGTCAGGGGGCCTTCATGAGTCCCACAGGTAAATGAACCACAGGTAATTTCTGAACCTGTTTTCTTGAACACACTTACATCATACTTTTCAAGATAAATCAATTTGTTTGGCTTTCCAGTTACAAAAACCACATCTCCTGGATGATATTGAGATTTATCAGATGAAATCAATAAAGATAGGGGTTCATCCAAGCCGTATGTAAAATCATTTACCACTCCAAATGAATAATCAGTTCGTTTTTGCAAATATACTGCTTTTACTTTGTATTGACCTTCACTGAAAATGGTTATTGGTAATTCAAAAAAGCTCTGGAAATGTCCACCTTGATCAGGATAAACTGATGCCTCGTGAATCGGTGTGGTTGGTGCCTTTTCAGAAATTACGGTAAGATGAACTCTTTCTGGAACTACCAATCCCTCATTTCCTTGTATTTGAGTAATAACTGAACCAAGTACGTTTAGTGTTTCTCCGGCACGGTAGATTGGTTTTTCAGTGTATACATCCACAGGTAAAATTGAAAGACTGTCATTTGCAGGATCTAAGGAAACCTTAAAGAAAAGATCTGCCCTATAGGAAGGATTTGAGATTTGAATTTTGTAAATTCCCAAATTAGTTGTTGAAAAAGACCTATCATCTTCAGATTTTATTGCTTGTTGGGTTTCTATAATAGGAGTGACCCATGTCCAAGAGAACTGTTGGTTTTCTACCAAAGCCCCTGAGCGTATTATACTTCCATCAGGTTTTGTAAGAGAGATAGATAATGAATTGTCACCTGTGGGTGGAATAAATCCTGAGAGATGTACAGTCTCACCTAGACCATAAACTTCTTTATCTAAAGATAAAGACGCACCATCTTTAGTAGATAGAACATCAGTTACTGAGAATATTATAGATGTGGCGTGTTTAAGATATTTTGCAGTTACAAGGTATTGACCTTCATCAAAAATACTTCTGTTTAGTTCAGTGGAAACATAATATCGCCCGGATTGGTCTGGCACTGCAGTAAAATCATAAGAAACAACAGACCCAGTTGTTCCTAACCTACCATTGCCTGTCCCTCCAATAATAGTTAGAGGATTACCGTCTTTGTCCTTTATTGATACGTTTACTACAGGAACATTAGTAGTTGATTGAGATAGATTATCTACAAACCCACTAATGGTTATTTTATCACTAAAATCATAAACTGTCTTATCAGTTGAAATTGTAAGAGGCGCTCTATTTATTACATAATCAGAAGGATCTTCTACTGCAATAATTGATTTAATTGCCTCTCCTACTGATTTAGAAACTTTGATTCTATAATCCCCTAACCCATTATCTCCATTTGGAATTTGAAATGAATACTTGAATGAGCTGTCCCCTTCCAATCGTACAACATCTTGAATCTTGAATGTGAATCCTCCACCGCTAAAATCATTTACACCAAGGGCGGTGTTTCTGGTCTGAAGGATTTCCAAATCTAAGGTATTTATCCAAAGATCATTTAGTCTTCCAGTTATTGTGACAACATCTCCCAAGCCATAAACCTCCTTGTCAGTCCACAAAGAAATTTGAACATCTTCTTTTACATCCTTGACTAAATCAAATGACGTGGATGTTTTATCCGAATATTCAGCAGTTAAAACATAGGTTCCATAAACAGGGTTAACGGTGGTTAAGAAAATTGATCCTGAAAACTCATTATTAGTTGGATAGAGTGTTCCAGCATCAATAGTGATCCCGTTTGGATTTTTAACATTATACTTTAACCCCTCAAATGGAATAATTTTAGAGGTTATTCCAGTAATAGATACCGTTTCTCCAGGCAAATATTGAGACTTGTTAGTAGTAATTGCAAAGATACTATCCTCAGGGATTTCTAATTGTATGATTTTATCTCCAACAGAAAAGCTCGCTGAAGATATAGCCCCCGCATAATTTACGGATACATCGTATACACCTTCATTTATTCCAAGAACACGTTGTAAACTTATAGTAGTTCCAAAACTCAAGTCAAGACCAGGATAAAGTAAGACCTCAGTTTCGTAATCTGGTCCTTTAATCATAACAGTGATTGATTCTGGTTTAAAGTCTCCTAACTGTTCAATGAACACTTTTTCAGATATATGTCCTTGAAGAACTGCAGTTTCTCCAAATACATAACTAGACTTTGTAGAATTAATTGTTACAGAAATATCCTGTATATCTTCAACTGTAGGTATTTGTCCATTTGATGAACCAGCATTTGATTTTTCATATTTCCAATCATCGGCACTGTCAAGATCATATCCATCATAAATCCTTTGCCACGATGTAAAGTCATTTTTAAGATCAGACAGAAGTGGTGTTGTATCAACAACAATTCCGTTTTCGTCGCGAAGTTGAACTATTTCATTGGTATCAGTAAACCATACAGTCTTGTAAGAATACGTTAAAAATTGTCCAGTTTTAATTACAGTTCCAGTGGGAACAGTGAGGGTTTGTTTGAGAACTGTGGTTGATGCAATCTTCCAACCACCAATATCAACATCTGAATTAGTAGGATTGTAAAGTTCTATCCATTCTGATGGAGATGCTGAATCATCACCTGGCGGATTAATGTCAACTTCATTAATTACAATATGATCAGTAATTAATGATTGAGCACTTGCTGGAATAACTAGTCCTACTAAAACTAAAATGGAAAATAAAATAGTGATGTTCCTTATCATTGTTTTTTCCTATATGGAATAGACCAAAGGCCTCTTTTTAGAATTGAATAGAGGAAAAGTTGAGCTAGTTGTGAAAGTTGACCTCAGAAATCTTACCTTTTTACTGTTTTTCATGCGTAAATTGCAACTTTTTGGTATTTAGAGAGTGCGTATGATTGATCTTACGGTCAAAAAGAAAAAGAAAATAATTTTTTATCTTACTGATGCACGTTTTTTGCTTGCTTTACGCGCTAAACGAATAGGTTTTTGTGACTTTAGTTTTGGTTTGTCAGTAGCAAGACTTCGTCCTTTCTTTTGGGCATTTCGTCTAGAGGTGTTTCGAATCTTTTCTTCTCTTTGGAGTTTTTTTAATTTTTCAGAAGATAAATTCCTGGATGTTCTTGTACTAGACGATGTCTTGAGTAAATTCTGACGTCTTGTTACCCAGCCTTTTTTTGATGCCTCGTGTCTTTTTTTAGATTCAGTAGATTTTGATACTGTCTTTTTTCTTGAAACCATATTTATTTAGTTGTACTCTCTCCTTAAAAATCATTTATTTGAATCGCAGTTGGGGCATTTTTTATCAATAATTTTAAAACCACACTCCATACAAACACCCTCTCCAATATCATCTTCAATTAATTTTCTTTTTCTTGTTACATAGACTTTGATTCCAAAGAATACAAGTATTCCAATTAATGTAGAATACAGTAGTGGTATGTATTGAGTGATTCCAAGTACTACAAGAATAATTCCGGCAATTAAAATAATGTCGCGTTTCTCAAAATTCAACTAAATCAAAATTATCAAGAATCGATAAAAACGTGCCGAAGCTCAGATCTATTAGGTTTACTTCATATCAAGTCATTACTCTAACTCTTCTTCATTGCTTGGCGTTTTTCTTTATGTATTATTGATAATAAGATAAGTGGTGGGATCGGCGCGATTTGAACACGCGATCTCTGCGTCCCAAACGCAGAATCATACCAAGCTAGACCACAATCCCAGTATGTCATAAAAATTGCCCAATTTAAGCTTCACAGATATTAAATTGACTGAATTTTGAAGTTATCATACATCATTTTTTAGGATATTGAGAAAAATGAGTCAAATTGTCCTAAATTAATCAAATTATCATATATCCCCTACATAAGAAATCTAGAACTAATCCAATAATATGAAAAATGCCAGTAGAACAACGAAAAAGTATTGACAGTAACTTAACTACACTGTATTTCAGGAAAAAATTCCGTATATGTTATTTATAATGATGGATGGTTAGACAACAGATTTTTTCTGTGTCCATATTTTTTCATTAATTTCATGACATTTACAATCTGCAGATTTACCTTTACAGTTTTTTTGATGTAATG
>JAQBBT010000114.1:0-3219 GCA_032125915.1 Nitrososphaerota archaeon | reverse complement strand
CTATTGGTGCTCCTACCACTCCAAGCCACCCATTTGCGAATTTTGCATTAAAATATAATTTGAATTATTTATAAAAAACTTCAAAACTAAAACGATAGTAATGTTTTAAACATTCCAAGAATTTTTCTGAACAATTATAATTAAAATTTGAAAACTATTGCCCACAAATAATTATTATCTCAAACACGTTTTTTTATTAAAAGAGTATTTTGTATCTCCTTAAACGTACTGATAAATTTTTGTTTTGCATCAAATTCATCTTTTTCGGCAATGACTATCTCAGTTGAGGATAACATAACATCTTTGATAACTAACGGCAAACTGATTCCTAATAGTTCACTGAGAATTTTAAAGACATTTTCAAATTTGTCACCGTTACGGTATTTGTAAATTATTTTTCCATCCGTTAATGTGGACTTTGTATCCAATGGGATTACGATTTCTTGTGAGGTAATATCAGAGAGAAAACTTTCAAGTTGTTCATCAATTAATTTTTGAATTTTTTGTTTCTTTTCCTCTAATTCTTCTTTTGCCTTTTCTAATTCAGAAAACTTGTCCTCGTATGATGACCCAGTCATTTTGGCAAATGTGGATTCAGTTGAACGATGTAATGGAATTTCGTGTAATCTTAAGTTAATGTCAGATAGTCGAACATCATAGGCCTCAAAATTTTTTCTGTTTTCTTGAATTTGAATTGCAAGGTTTTCTAAAAAGTAAAAATCGGACATGATTAGATCATCCTAGCTAAACTGATGAACTACATCCATTAATCCTTGCTTGAATTCTTCAGTTGTAAGTCCCCATTTTCCGTATTCATCTTTGTAATCTGTCCAAGATTCCTCGGCCTCTGCTGCGATTTCTAATATCTTTGGACCTATGGCTTTGGTGTTAACTAGTATTGTTAGGTTAGCTGGTTCCCCTTCCATAATAGGTATTTTTATAAAAATCATCCTAGCTTCTTGAATGTTGAATTTGTCTTTGATAATCTGTTTGACTGCATCACGTTCCTTGATATCAAAATCTCCTTTTACTTTTACCAAAACACAACAGGAATCCTTTTCTCCTCCATTGTTTCTGATATCGTTTTCATCAATATCAAATAGTACTGCATCCTCTTTTTTTCCTACCTTGGAAATTATGTCTTCCATAGTGTTATTTTTTCCACCTAAAAGTTCTTGTCCCCATTGACTCTCTTCTGGGACTACTGGTATAACCCATGGAATCGCAAATTTTGGTCGTTTAGTAGAAAGCCAAGTTCTATAGTTTGACATGTCCCATTCAGTCTCTCTTGCAAATGACGATATAAACATCGAAATGGCATTTGCTGCAATCAAGTTCATTCCTTTGTATTCCTTCCAACCCACTTCATGTTCTTTTGGTAAATCGTCTATAATAGAGGGAATTTTTTGAAACTTTTTTTCGTTTTTGTGGGCTAACTGTCTTAAAATTTTATTTGAAAATAAAATTGAACAGTCACTGTATTTTACTTGGTATTCAAGATTCATCACAATGTTTATTGTTGCAGATTCAAATATGACGGGATCCCAACCAAACTCTGGCAACAATCCAAATGTTGCTACTGTGGCATGATCTTTAGAATCATTTTTTACAAATTCTATAAAAGAGCTAGCAAAAGAACTTCCAGTACCTCCGCCCATTGCGAATGGAACTGTATACCCTCTCACAGGTTCTGGAGAAAGTACATCAAGTTGTTTTTGAATATCTCCCTTGGATTTCATTACCTCACTGAATCTAGATCTACCTTCAGCCCAGTTTCTTGCAGCTCCTCCGGCACCATGAATGACATGTTTTTCACGCAAAGCAAAAAGATCCGGATATGACTGGAGGATTAAGTTAGCGGCCCTTGGATCTAAATCCACAAGTAGAGCTCTTGGAATTAATGGAATTTCTTCGGAACCATATGTAGTTGGAAATCGCAAAATGGTACTCCCATATCGTTTTAAAACTCTTGATTCGTCTTTTGAAGTTTTTAGTGTTGGTTTTAGTGGATCAGCTCCGACATCAAGTAATAGTCTACGATAAGTTTCAGCACCTAATCCAATACCACAATGACCAAAACATGTCATTATTACTGGAGCAGGCGGTAAAGGAGCAGAAAGCTTAGACAAATTGTACTTTGCTTTGAGGTTTTCAACTCTTAAGGATTCCTATCAAGTGTTAGTAGTTTAGAATTTTAGAGGAAAAAATTTAGAGTTCATAAACATTTATCCAAATGAAGTAAAAAATGAACATCATAAAATTGTATTAGGCGAACCTGTCAAAAATTTCGCATCTTTTTTAATATCAAGAAATGGTAGGATTCTATAGGGAAAATCGATGGATAATTTTTCACAATCACTACTAAAAAAAATTAAAGATTTGCTAAACCGTGGAGTAGGAGATATTTCAAGGTTGGAGCACATAAAGGAGAGCATTGTTGAAGGCAAAAAACTATACAACTCTGATATTCAATATGTAGAAGAACTCCAAAAAAATAAACCAGGTAATCAAACTGAAAACTTTGATGAAAATCATTCTTCAGATACAAATAATCCCTGCTGGAAATGTGGAAAAGAACTTGTTAAATCTGCAAGTTTTTGTTCTTTTTGTGGAACTGATCAAAACCAAAAAATTTCAGATTTTGAGGAGGCTTTTTCTAGAAGAATAAAAAGAGAATACAGCCCAATAACAATAATTTCAAATTTTCATTCATACCAGCTTCTGGCAGTAGTCGGAGGATTTGCATCTCTAATACCAATTTTAATAGGTATTTCAAACATTGAAAGGATTTTAGAAATAATAGAATTTTACACTGGTGAAGATTTATCTGAATTCTCTGTAGGTTTTATGGCACTTGGGGTTGTTTCTGGAATTTTGTGTTTACTAGTGATTGTTGTTCCATTTTGGATAAAAAAACCAAAAAAAGTTGGAAAGTTTTTATTTTTTTCGTCATTTGGAATTTTAATTTTTTCTATAATGCTTGGAGTGGCCGGATTTCCAATTATTTTGTTTGCAGGGGTATTGGCACTGAAGAAAAGAAGATATTAAAAATAATCATAATCTGCAAAAAATTATTTCGTGATTAGATCATTGTCAGGGTTTTATTAAGGGCGAAATAATATTATTACAACTGACATGGAGGAATTAAAAAGTCAATATTGTTTGTATAATGTAGGTTCTATGCAAACTATTTTCTAATAAAAATTAAAAAATGAAAAA
>JAQBBT010000113.1:0-2892 GCA_032125915.1 Nitrososphaerota archaeon | reverse complement strand
CCAATCACAGATCCAGGCGTTCCGGCGGTGACAATCAGCTCCATCCCAGGAAGCACACCGGCAAACGCATTCGTTTTCGTCAGTGTGCTCGTCGTCGGAATCTGTGCGACAGACCCGCTAATGCGGGATCTTTTCTTATGTTAAATGGAGAACCACTTCTTACAATTGGTAGTGAAATTAGAGTTCTTGGAGAAATTGGCGCTATTGTAATATTATTTGTAGCAGGGCTCGAGATGACGCCGAGGGAATTTTTGCGAGGTGGAAAGGCATCATTTGTAGTTGGAACATTTGGGGTGGTAATTCCATTCTTTGCAGGATTAATGGTACTCCAAATGTTTGGTTTTGATGCATTGCAATCAATGCTGATTGCAACTGCCCTGACAGCTACAAGTATTGCAATCTCAGTTCAAGTGTTAAGTGAATTTGGAAAACTCAAAACCCCAGAAGCTCGATTAATTATAGGCGCTGCAGTAGTTGATGACATTCTTGCAATTGCAGTTCTTTCTGTAGTGTCATCACTTGCAACAGGGGAAGGTGGAATAGACCAGATTAACATTACAGATGTAACAATCACAATACTAGAGGTATTAGGATTCTTTGCAGTCATGTTAATTGTATCAGTAGTAGTCATGCCAAGAATTGTCACACCAAAATTTTGGAAAGCTAGGGGGAGTATAGAAGGTGTTGCAACTGCTTCATTCTTTGGAGCTGCTGCGTTAGCTGGTGCCATAGGACTGTCGCCGATTGTAGGGGCATTTGCAGTTGGCATGGCATTATCTACATCTAAAGTACTTGATAAAATTGAAAATTATGCCAGCAAGATTGGGTTAATTTTTGCACCATTATTCTTTGCAATAATTGGTGCCCAAGTAGACTTCAGAGCAATTAATCTTGAAATCATCATGTTAAGTGGAATCATAATAGTAATTGCAGTAGTAACAAAATACTTTGGTTGTGGATTACCTGCATGGATGTTCCTAAAAAACAAGAGCCAAGGAATGCGGGTCGGAATAGGTATGATTTCTAGAGGAGAAGTTGGATTAATTGTTGCAGGAGTTGGGATTTCATCAGGAGTTCTAACTAGTGATGTATATTCTACAATTGTAATCATGGTAGTTGTTACTACAATTATTACACCAATCTGGTTGAAGATTGAATATAGTAAGGAGAAAAAAGGAGAAGCAACTAACTCTGTTCAAAAAGATAATTCTGATGATGATAATTTAGACAACGTTCATGATAATAAGATGGACCAAAAAACATCCAAGTCAGTCAGCTAAATGTCCTGTTTTAATAATGAAATAAACCTCTAGAGCAAAAATTTACATCGCATCTTATAAAAATCATAGAATCAAAATTGGACAATGTACATTTCTAAACACATTTTCAACTGTACTGTGATAATGTTGTTTTTCATAATGAGATGTAAGTTTTGTTCTTGCCATTATTATTAGATCTACATTATGTCGTTCTGCAAATTCAAGAATTTGAGTAGACGCTAATCCATTTTTAACAGTTTTAGAACCACATGAAACATCATGTTCTTTGGCAAGTTTTTCTAATTTTTAATGCTGTATTTCTACTATCTTACGTTCTTTTTCAAATTCTTGTTTGCTTGTTTTTGTTTTAAAAAACCCAAAGGTTGGTCTTTCTTCCAAGCATGTAAGAATAGTAATCTTTGCCTGAATAGAGTGTATAAGAGATACTGCTTTTCTAAATGCTTTTTCACTACCTGTTGTTCCATTGTACGGAACTAAAATGTGCTCAAAAGTTTTAGTCATTTCTTTTCTACATCTATCATTAATACGGGACAGGGGGTATTTTCAATAATCTTTCTTGAGACACTTCCTAGGGTTAAGAGGCCTTTGATTCCTTTGAATTTCCTTCTTTTTGCCATTACAATTAGATCGATTTTTTGATTTTTTACAATTTTTAAAATTTCTTCAGCGGGCAATCCAGTTACTACTTTTAAATGAGATTTTATTTCATTTTTTTGACACGTTTCTACTCGTTTAGTCATTTCTTTTTCCATGGTTGTTTTCATCTCTTTTGTTATCTGTGCAAATTCTTTCTTGATTTTAAATACTTGAGATGCGTGAAGGAAAAATCCCGGAGCATGTGGAAAGTCATCTATAACATGCAGTAAAATTATTTGAGATGAAGATGATTTGGCGATGTGAATTGCATGTTTTAGTGCCTCATCACCTGCAGGGGTACCTGCATGGGGCACTAGAATACTATTGTACATGATTTACTGTGATAATAGATTAGATATATTTGTACAAAAAATAATTTCTTTGAACTAAATAATTTGTGTGAAAGAAATCCAACTGACATGAAATAATTTGTGTGAAAGGAGTTATACGGACATGAAACTAAATAGATTATTTTTATCCTATTTTTATGGGGGAATATAGCCAATGTCCAAACTGTGTAAAAAATAGATTAAGCATTCATTTGAGAAAAGAAGGTCACTCTAGGATTTGTCCATTATGCCAATTAATTTTTCAAATGAAAAGTCATATTGACACTTTTTGATACAAAGTAAGAATCAAACTAGTTTTTTCATCTAAGCCACATGTTTTTCTTGATTACCTCAAGTTTTTGCAAGTCAGTTGGTTTTTCTTCAACTGAATGTATTCCCATTTTTAATAATTCTTTGATCTGAGTTGGGCTAAATTTCAATACGCTGACTACTACCACTTTTCTCAATTGTGATGGTCTTTGTGTTTTTAAATCTCGAAGAAAATCCATTCCGCTGTATTGAGGCATACACATGTCAAGTAAAATCAAATCATAATCATTTTTGAAGGAATTAGATAGACGAATTAATAATACATTCTTGAGAATATCGTGAAAATTATGTCACATTGTATTTTTTCTCAGGCACAA
>JAQBBT010000112.1:0-2861 GCA_032125915.1 Nitrososphaerota archaeon | reverse complement strand
TTCTAGATTGATGCTGGCAAATGTGTTGAATAATATTTCAGTTTATTGGGTAGCATATGGAAAAAAACTTGCACAAGTAGCTCTTTCAAATGGAGGAAGTGATTTGGTCGGAACTGCTTTTTCAGAAGAAGTTTATCGTGCAGCTGGAAAACCTACTACATCTTCAATTCATGAACTTGAAATTATGGTAAAAGAAATAGGACGAGACCCAGTACAGCGTGATACCTTCTTTAATATAATTAACAAATTTTAGATTTAATGAATTATTTTTTTAGATGTTTGTTTAGTGATTCAATCTTTTCTTCTATTTTTTTATCCACGTCTCTCCTAGAATCAATTTTTAAAATTATCTCTACTCGATTAACACCAAGGTTATGGACTACTTCCATAATTGATTTTGCAGCATCATAGATTTTATCAATACTATCTGATTCCAAAACTGTTCCCATTGAGTTTATTTCATATCTTATCCCATTCATATTCTGAATAGATTCAATTCCTTTGGCAATGTAAAAACTAACACTTGTAGTTGATGTGCCAATTGGGTAAACGCTAATCTCTGCCTGAATCAATATCTTTTTGATATTTTTTTTGAATTAAAATGTTTGAGGCTAGGTTTTGGACTTTTTTTCTTCTTTTTTTGCAGTACCTTTACTCTTTCTTCTGGCACCAAAGCTAATTAGCACCAACAAGAATCCTACACCTGCTAAAATGCTAGCAAGAGTGTTCATATCCTTATTTTCCTGCTCTTTTGTAACCAGGTCTATGATTTCCTCTTCAGTCATCCCTGATTTTCCTGCAGGAATAGATGAATTGATACTTGCAAGGAGAACAATGCCTACAACAAGCATTACAAGTCCTCCGCCAAGAATTTTTTTATCTACTAAAATCAACCTAATTCACGCATTGTTGAATCTTGCCATATATTAGGAATATTGTATTTTTTTATATGTTCTAAGATTGTTTGACTTTAGTTCTTTTATTCTCATTCTCTAGAACAAGAATATCTCTTTATTTTTAATTAGCTAAAACTAGTTAGATACAGCTAATTACTACTGCCTAATTTTCAAACACTTTAAATCAAAACAATGTTTGTAATATTTTATGAGTACTGATTCTTGTAGAAAATGTGGAAATGAATTAGAGGTTAATCAAAGATGTGACGTGTGTCATAATGCAATAGAATTTTACTGTCATGAATGCGGTAACATCACTGAAAAGCGAATTCATTCACAATGCCTGTTGATTAATTCTGATCAACTAGTAAAAGTGATTTCAAAGAAAAATTAGATTTATTTTTCAAATTACTTGTTTTTTATTTTTATAAAATTATTTTAATTTTATTCTACCCGATGATTTTTTTAATCATACTAGAATCCTTCAGGGGGGTTTTGAACAAATATGTTACAAACAAGTGCATCTGTCTTTGAATCTCTATATTGTACATTACATGTTACAAATCTGCCTTTGAGGGCTCGCTCTAAATCTACTTGAGTTTTTTCTTCATATTGTGGGCTTTCTGGATTGTCTACTTTTGCAATAATAACCCGCTCTGTTTTTCCATATTCTTCTTTGTTGTCTTTGCGGTGATGAGTGATTAATATCTCAAAGGCATTGTTTGATAAAAATGCGACAATTGAACCTCCTATACCATCTCCCATTACATTTTAAAATTTTTTGTGATATAATTACTTGATGGCTATGCTGATATTAAACTCAGGAACGAGATCTTTTTCTTTTGCCATCTCAAAAACTCTCTTAATTGACTCTTCTCCACGATCTCCCATATTCACAGTAACTGAATTAACGTACATTTTTACAAATTTCTCAATCAAGCCACGAGGTTTTCCTCTACTGTACTGCATAGCGTAATCTATTGCATCATCTAAATTATCTAGTGCATATTCAATTGATGCTTGCAGGTATTGGTCAAATTTGTGGATAACCTCCATGCCTAAACTAGTTTTCATTACGTTGATTCCCAATGGTACTGGCAACCCATTTGTGGTTTTATCCCACCACTCCCCGACATCTAAAATCTTGACATTGCCTTCCTGTTCATATGATAATTGTGTCTCATGTATGACTAGCCCTGCATCCACTTCACCATTTTTAACAGCTTGAGGGATATCGCTAAAATTCATCTCTACATAGTCAAATTTCCCTATCATTAATTGAAGTAGTAGAAATGCTGAAGTCATTTTGCCTGGAATTGCAATTTTACAGTTTTTTAGTTCATCTACTGTCATTTGTTTTTTGGATGTCACTATGGGGCCATATCCAATTCCAAAACTTCCACCGCTTCTCAAAATGGTATATCCAGGAATATATGCACAGGCGTGAACTGAAACTGCTGTTACATCAAGTTCAGGGTTTATAGCTTTTCTATTTAATTTTTCAATATCTTCAATGACGTGGTTGACCTTAAAATCAGACGATGTCACTTTACCTGTAAACATGCCATAAAACATGAAAGCATCATCTGAATCAGGAGTATGCCCTACTGAAATTTCCACACTTGATTTCTAAAAAGTTCGTTATAAAAATTAAAACTTGATAGAATTTAGTGGCGTTTGGCACCATAGGCGATATTGGTAACCAATGTCGGAAGATTACCAAACCCCGACTTGATATGGTAATAATTATTATATGTAAAATTAGATAAAACTAAAAGGTGTATTTTTTTTAAATCCTATTAATCAAAAATTGTTTTGGTAAAATAACATGTTTCTAGGTTTTTTCATAATTTTTGATTAATCGTTTTTCTAATATATGGATCCATACTTGCAAATAATGTGAAAACAATCGAGGCCTTTGAAAATGATATTAATTTACAATCAAAATTTTTAAAGAATTTCAAA
>JAQBBT010000111.1:0-5882 GCA_032125915.1 Nitrososphaerota archaeon | reverse complement strand
ATCAAGAGAAAAAGATCAAGATGAATGATTAAAGCCATTTTGAGAGTCGATCTTTTTCAAATTGTAATTTTTCATCAAGATGTTGAGTAGTTGATTCAGTTAGTTTTGTTGAAGGGCTTGGTCCTGAAAACATATCGATTTCAATCACTGACGCAGTATCACGGCCTGATTCAATAAAACACCCACCTTTCCCATCAAATAGTGTAAATTCTTTCTTTAATTGGATTTTTGAGACTATGTTATGGGCAACTGTTAGTCCTTCTCCTTCAGCAAATACTCCTGCTTTTGGTACTGTCATAGTATCTGTAACTTTTAAGGTAGTAACATCTCCTATGGCATAGACATTTTCATGAGGTGTTTTACAATCTCTATTTATTGGGATAAAATTATCCTGTTTAGCTAATCCAGATTCTAAAATAACCTCAGGAACAATATGTGGAGGAACTGCAAGAAGCAAATCAAAATTAACTTCGCTGTTCTGAAAAATTAGTTTGTTTGGTTCTACTGATTTTATCTTGCAGGAATTATGAAAAATAATTTTTTCAGAACTAATTAAATCAAGAATTTGTTTACTTATTTCAGGGCCTGCAGCTGGTAGTGTAATTGGGGCAGGGCTATAGAAATGAATTTGTACACAGTCTCTGATTCCAGCCTCCCTTAACATAGAATCTATGATTAAAGCAGCCTCAAATGGAGCAGGAGGGCACTTGTAAGGCATTCCCATAATAGATATAGCAATGGTGCCTGATTTCAATTCCTTTATTTTATTATGAATTTGCTCAGATTGTTTATAGTCATAAAGATTCATTCCATTTTCAATTAATCCCAAAATTTTTTGGGGAGCTAATGCTGCACCCATTGCAATAATCAAAAAGTCATATGAAAGATTCTTTGTTGTAGTTTTGATATTTTTATTTTCTAAATCAATTTGAAGAACTTCCTCATTGAGAAAATCAATTTCTTTTTTAGATAATTTAGCTAATGAGCCAGTTGAATTTTCAAAGGTTCTTGTTCCTTTAATAATCCAAAGTTTAGCAAATCCAACCATAAACCAATTTTTTTTATCA
This sequence comes from Nitrososphaerota archaeon, assembly GCA_032125915.1. Taxonomy (GTDB): domain Archaea; phylum Thermoproteota; class Nitrososphaeria; order Nitrososphaerales; family Nitrosopumilaceae; genus Nitrosomaritimum. Next base: position 4,815 of record JAQBBT010000111.1, on the reverse strand, counting down.
ACTACGGTGATTTTTACTTGTGAGGAGGAAAGTGATTTTCTTATCTCATTTGCAGCTGAGAGTCCACCAAAACCGCCACCTAGAATCAAGACATGAGGAATATTTTCAGACAATTTAACGGTCTTGTGTAGTTGGTCTAATTAAAATCTCATTTACATTAACATGATTAGGTGATTCAACAGCGTAAAGGATAGCGTTGGCAATATCATCTGCTTGTAATGCTTCCATTTTTTTTGCATTCTCTACAAATCCTTGCAGGGATTCATCTGTTATTGTATTTGTCAATTCAGTTGCGACTACTCCAGGTTCTATACAAGTTACTCTGATATTTTTTCTAACGCTCAGTTCTTCTCTTAATCCTTCACTAAAAGCAGTGATTGCATGTTTTGTTGCGCAATAAACACTGCCTGCTGGAAAAACAATTCTTCCTGCTACTGATGAAATATTTACAATATGACCAGATTTCTTTTCTAACATGTGACTTACTACGGCACCAGTACAGTATAGCACTCCTTTGATGTTTACATCTATCATCTGATCCCATTCGTCAATTTTCAAATTTTTAACAAAACTCAGAGGCATCAGGCCTGCGTTATTTACTAAAATATCTACAGATCCCCATTTTTCTAAAACGTTGTTAACAAAGGATTTGCATTCCTCATTTTTTGTAACATCAAGTTTTTGAGAGTAAACTTCACCGTTATTTTCTTTAATTTTATTTTCCAAGTCTGCGAGTTTATCAGTTCTTCTGGCACCTATGGCAATTTTAGCACCAGCTTTTGATAGTGCAAGAGCCGTGGCATAACCAATCCCACTGCTTGCACCTGTAATTATTGCTACTTTATCTTTAATCATTAAAATTCACTTAATTGGTTTCAGTTTATAGGAAGTAAAAGTGTTTTTGTAAAATTTATACCAAAATAAAAATTTGAATAAAACTAACAGGTTTATTAGAATTAGAATATTCAGATAAATTATGAAGCCTGAAAATTGTGCATATTGTGGAGATATGACTGATATGCCTTTTCATTGTAGTTATTGTAAGGATCCATTTTGTTCAGAACATAGACTTCCTGAAGAACATAGATGTGTTAAGCTAACTCAAATCAGAGCAAAAAAATTTGGAGAAAGAAAAGTGATTAGAGATACTGGTATAGGTAGGCAAAGTGCTTTCAAAAGATTTTTTAAAAAATTTAAGGATTAAACCACTAGTATGGACTTTTATCAGGAGATATTTTTGCACGTTTTCCTTGATAGATTAAAGCTATAGCTAAAGCGAACATTACTAGTGCAGTTAATGGAAAATTTTGTGGTGCAGGTAAAATAAACCAGTAATAGATTCCAAATCCTATTGAGACTACTGCCTGAACCCACAGCTTAATCCATTTTGGAGCCTTTACTGCTCTACTGATTACCTCAATAATGAAAATTCCAATTACTGGATAGATTGTATAGAATAGAAAATCAATTACATCTACACCTGTATGAGACATATATGATGAAAGTGCCTATAGGCGTAATTTCTACCTAATCTTCCCAATGAATTTTGGTTGCAATTTTTTTTGTAATTAATGCTTGGGCATTCTCATATGGTATGGTTGCAATATCCTCTGGTTTGAAGGGCCCATATTTCTGCAAATCTGCACCTACAATTTCATCTACTTCTTTTAAGAATCTAAGAACAACTGTTTTGGTTTTATGGTTTTGAGATAATGATTCTAAAAATTTAGATTTTCCATTAATTGTGGCTGATAGAATCATTTCTGTTCTTTCTCTTTTTTGTTCTTCAGTATCAAGGATGAATTTTTCTTCATCTAAGAGATTAGTAAAATCAATATCATCTGAGCTAATAGTTTTGTCTAGTCTACTATGGAGTAAAAGGGAAGTTAATTCTGATGCCATATCAATTAAGGATTGTTTGATTTTACTTTCAATTCCATCAAATTCTTGTTTTTTCAAATTTCCAATAAAATCTGAAAGACTTCTATAGAAATTAGGATCGATTTCCTGAATTGAATCGCTTTCTGTTTCTCTTAGAACAATTGCATGTAAAGAGTTGATGTTGATTTCATTGAGTTCAGACATTTCTTACCTAATCCTTAAATGATGGATGTATTTGTGTTAGCTTGAAGTTTAAAATTGCCATATAAAGTGAGTCATGGAAAAGCACTTGAGGTAACTTATTCGCCGGATGAAGTTTTTGCTAGAATTCAACATGAAGGAATTCAGTTTATAGATCTTCAATTTACTGGTTTAACTGGCCGCTTTCATCATACAACTATTTCCGCAAATACGTTTACACCTGAGCAAATGAGAGATGGTCTTCCAAAGTTGGATGGTTCATCAATTATTGGTTTTGCTAGTATCAATGATTCAGATCTTTTGTTAAAACCAGATCCCAATACTTTTGCAATTATTCCATGGATGACTGAAAACAAAACTGCCCGATTATTGTGTGATGTCTATTGGGGAGGCGATAGAGGAAGGCTGTCCAGAGATCCTAGGGGAATTTCACAAAAAGCAGAAGAATACATCAAATCTCAAGGATTTGATTATAGTGCTTGGGGTCCAGAAGTAGAATTTTTTGTATTTGATAAAATTCACTGGGATGTTCTTACTCCATACAAAGGTCAATCATATTCAATTGAATCAAAAGAGGCGCCTTGGAGTCAGGAAGGTTCTGGTTATCCTATGGGACTGCAAGAGGGATATTATCCAAGTACGCCATCTGATACTCTTACTCCATTTAGAAATGAATGTGTAAATATTTTAAATACAAATTTTGGAATTTTATGTGATAACCATCACCATGAAGTTGCAACTGCAGGACAGTGTGAAATTGATATCAGATACGATTACATGACAAATGCTGCTGATGCTGCTCAAACTTACAAGTATGTTATAAGAAATATTGCAGCAAAATATGGACAGGTTGCAACTATGATGCCAAAACCAATTGCAATGGATTCTGGTTCTGGAATGCACGTTAATGTAAGTTTGTGGAAAGGCAGAAACAATGTTTTTTATGATGAGGAAGATGATGATGAGCTAAGTCAAACTGCCAGATATTTCTGTGGTGGAATAATTAATCACGCAAAGGCATTATCTGCAATTTGTAATCCAACTACAAACTCATACCATAGATTGGTTCCAGGTTATGAAGCTCCTGCCTATATTGCTTGGAGTGCTGGAAATAGATCTGCAATTGTAAGAGTTCCAAAACATCTTACCGGAAAAAATTACCAAAATCTAAAGAGGCTTGAATTTAGAGCTCCTGATCCATCGGCAAATCCATACCTTGCATTTTCAGCAGTTACTGCAGCAGGAATGGATGGAATAAAGAAAAAAACAGATCCAGGTGAACAAGTGCGAGATGATATTTTTAAGATGACTAAATCAGATAGAGCAAAGAGAGGAATAGGTGTTTTGCCAAAAAGTCTAGGAGAAGCATTGGATGAATTGGAAAGTGATAGAAAGTTCCTAATTCCAATTTACACAAATGATGTTATTGATAAAATCATAGAGTTAGAAAGGAGAGATCAGAGAGAGATCGCCATTAGGCCTCACCCTCATGAATTTTATCTATATTTTGATGTGTAATAGCTAAACTCTTCCAGTCATCTGAAAGATTAGGGTTAATGATATAGCAATAAGACCAACTCCTCCCCCAAAGTAAATTATCCGATTTTTTTCTAAAGTTGCAGATTTGTACAATAAAATTCCCCCCACAAGACCCACAAACAGTACTATGACGCCACTAATCGTATCATCACTAGAATTACCTGTAATCAATGGGTAGAAAAATCCTGAAAGTAGAGCAAAAAATGCTACTAAATAGACGTACTTGAAACCTGTGCTTAGATATGATAAATTCTTACTCAACATTGTTTTTCAATTTAATTATAAAATAAACTTTTGAGAAATAATTTCCCCTAAATTTACATCATTCCGGGCATTCCGCCCATGCCACCCATGCCTCCCATATCAGGCATGCCACCCATTCCTCCTTCAGCTCCTGGAGGTGGTCCTGCAGATTTTTGGGTCGCGATTACATCATCAATTCTAAGAATCATACAAGCTACCTCTGCTGCTGCAGAAACAATTTGGAGTTTTACCGCTAATGGTTCAATAATATCACTAGACTTCATGTTTGCAATTTTTGCTTTCATAACATCAATTCCTGTCCATTTTTCTCCTTTCATTTGTCTTGAACGTAATACAGTCAATGTGTCAATTGGGTCCATTCCAGCATTTTCGGAAAGTGTTAATGGGATTGTTTCTAAGGCATCAGCAAATTTTTCTGCTGCTAATTGTTCTCTTCCTTCAAGAGTTTTTGCCCAGCTTCTTATTTTTGTTGCAGCATAAGTTTCAGGTGCACCTCCACCTGCAACAATTAAGGGATTTTCAATCACATCCTTAACAACCATTAATGCATCATGAACTGAGCGTTCAACCTCATCTACTACTCTTTGAGATCCACCACGGAGAAGAAGGGTTACTGATTTTGGATGTCTACAGCCTTCAATGAAGACCCATTTATCTTCCTCAATTTTTTTCTCTTCAACTACTTCTGCCATACCTAGATCTTTTTCAAATAGATCATCAAGGTTAGTTACAATTCTAGCTCCTGTTGCTTTTGCTAGTTTAGTAAGATCGCTTTCTTTAATTCTTCTTTTGAAGAAACCGTAAATTTTATTTTCAAAACTTCATCAGTTTTAAGAGGTTTGAGAAATCTAGAATTTCTGTTGCCCCAGTTAACATCTCCATCTGTACCAACAAAGATTAAGGCATTTCCATAAATTTGACTGAGTCTAG
>JAQBBT010000110.1:0-2716 GCA_032125915.1 Nitrososphaerota archaeon | reverse complement strand
CATCATGCAAAGACATCTTTGGTCCTACGGTGAATACATGTGCAAAGTTAAACCACATTGCAAAACCTGACGGTCTTGTAATTGGCAGTGACATGTACCAGATTGTAAAAAAATCAAAACAATACAGATTCACCGAAGTTGATGGACTCCCATCCGCTCATAAACAGGATTATCCTGTATATTCCCTGAAATCTCGCTGAAAAAGTTTAGTACTCCCTACATAGTAATCATACTATGAATCATAATCTAGAGGATTACGCACAGTATTTTCTCGAAGTCTCAAGTGAGCAGAGACTAAAGATAATTCAACTGATAAATGAAAAAGAGTACCGTCTATCAGAACTAGCAAAGAAACTAGAGGCTACAACTCCTGAGGTACATCGTAATCTTGACAGACTAGAAAAATCAGGATTTATTATTAAAAATACAAATGCTCATTTTGAATTAACGACACTTGGACAAATGGTATTAGGTCTGATTCCAAATCTTGCATTTATTATAGACCATAAAAAATATTTTTTAGAACACCCAATTAATTCCCTGCCACACAAGTTTATCTCAAGATTTGGAGAGCTCTTTGAGTGCAAACTCTTGAAAAGCTATGTTGATGTCTTTGACTATTGGAAAAAAATCTATACAAACTCTGAGGAGTACATTTACAACATACTCTATGATGTGCCGTACTTTGATGACTTTACAAAGCCAATATACGACAGTCTAACAAAGGGTGTCAAAATAAAATCAATATTTTACGAAAAGGCAATGGTTTCAAATGCCAGAGGAGACGTGGTTAAAAAATTAAAAAAATTCATTGATGATGGTGATATTCAAAGAATGATGACTAAAAAAATTGGTGCAGCAGTAATTTTAAATGAAAAACAGTCCTGTCTTATTTTCCCCAATACTGATGGAAAACTTGATGCAGGTTATGCCTTTGTGGGAGACGACCCTTTGTTTCATCAGTGGTGCTTTGATTACTTTAATTATTCGTGGTATAATGCAACTCCCTTTGTTGAGACAAGGCTTGAAAAATCCTAAACTTTTTTTAGAGTTTAACTGGTTTTGATCAAATCTGTACAATTTTTTAATGATTGTAATAAAATAATATTACACAAAGACAGCCTTAATACTTTATTTTATACATCTGATCAAATGAGTATTTTAAAAAACAAAATCTGCAAATTTTGCTCCAAAGAACAACCAGAACTTAATTTACGCTGTATTAGTTGTAATACAAGAAATTGGGATTCTGATTAAATTTTAAATCTAAAGGAACGTAGACTTTATGATTCAAAGATAGCATTCCTCTCTACAATCTCTTAATTATGCCCATATTACCCACCATATTTTTTACAAAACAAGATTTTTATTATAATATAGTGGGTAATACCATACATGGTGAGTGTAGTTAAGAGAAAAAAAGGAAATGGCACCTTCTATTATCTAAAACACAGCACAAGTACAAGACAGAAGGAGATCTATCTTGGAAAGGAGATTCCAGGTGATCTAGAAGAAAGAAAGAAACAATTCTTGTTAGATTTTTTTCGTAAGGAATGGATACCAAAATTAGAAGTAATTTACAAGAGCTATAAAGATGAAATCAAGAGAACCCCAAAACAAGTTATCAGTCAAAATATTGAGGCTTTTGCAGTTTTGTTTACATACAACACACAAAGAATCGAAGGCTCCACATTAACATTTAGGGATACTGCTGATCTACTAGTCCATGGGATAACTCCATCAAGAAAACCAGAACAAGACATGGTTGAAGCAAAACTACATCAACAAGTCTTCAATGAGATGCTAAAACAAGAAAAGCCACTATCGCTTAAGACCATAAACTATTGGCACACAAAAATGTTCAACAAAACTAAACCCCAATTTACAGGACAGGTAAGGGAATACGCTGTCTATGTAAAAGGCAGCAAGGCAAAATTTCCAAAATGGGAAGACATACCAAAACTACTAGGTGAATTTTTTAGCTGGTACAAAAAGGTCAGAGGAAAGATTAATCCTGTTGAGATGGCAGGTCTTGCACACATTAGATTTACCACAATTCATCCCTATGGTGATGGAAACGGAAGAATCGCAAGACTGATCACAAATTACATTTTGGATAATTTTGGGCATCCGTTACTTGACATCAAGTTTACAGACAGAATGCCGTACTATAGAGCACAGGAAAAAGCACAGTTACATAATAACGAGATTTACTTTTTGCAATGGTTCATCAAATATTATCTCAATAGTCATCGGAGGTTCTGGTAGATTAAAGTTCAAGTGTATATTATGGGAATTAATTGCCTAAGATACTACGAGTTGATCTTTGTGTCAGTTTCTGCTAGGTGAGCAGTCGCATCTGAAATTATAATTTTCACAACTAAAAAACCAAAATACTTTTTATTTTTATACAAATATTACAAGCCATCAAATCACCTTTGTTGCTCATTTAGAAATTATAAAAACAAATCTTGGCTCAATTTTATATATCAATTAATACGATTCAATACATGGCAGAAAAAAAAGACTAGCATTATAATAAAAAAAGATGGAAAGTTCTATGTAGGACACTGTCTTGAAATTCCACAGGCGAGAGGACAAGGAAACACAGAGACTGAAGCAGTAGAAGATACCAAAAAAGCAATAAAGTTATGCAGATCCTATTTGAGCAAAAAGAAAACTACATTTAATGTAGTTACAGTTTGAGTCTTCCAGT
>JAQBBT010000109.1:0-3027 GCA_032125915.1 Nitrososphaerota archaeon | reverse complement strand
GTTAATGACAATTATTCCAGGAATAATTTTTGGAATGATCGGAATGATGTATGCACAGAAGAAATTATCGCGTCTAATAAAGAATGAAAAAACAGTATAGGCTATTTCATATACTGTGTAATTTTAATAATCTCAATGATGAAAATCAATAGATTATATTTATCTAAAAATTTTGTATTGTAAAATATGTCTACAGAAATTCAATCTTTTCAGCAAAAATGTGATCTTTTAATAAAAGAGCCTGAAATTAGATTTGCTGGGTTTTTAGACTTTATGGGTAATCTGCTTGTTGGAAAGTTTCGAGAGGATGTAAAGCCTCTCAAAAATGAAGATGAACGGAAAAAAATGTTCATAGAGGCAGTTTTACGAATTCGAACCAGACAAGATTTTGATGAAAATTTAGGACCTGTTGAATATGCTGCAGCAAGAAGAACCAATGTTGTTACATTGACCTTCTTTGTTGATGATAAGGTCCTTTTTGTTTCTGCAGATCCTAATGTGGATATTGATATTACTGCCAGAAAAATCCTAGAAATCATAGGATAATTATGAATTTTGCCTGAGCGTAAATTTGGTGAAAATATTTTATAGTGTTTATCTTGTCGTGAATCAATGACATCTAATTTTACAACAAAATTGACTATCATTGCAATGGTTCCTTTGTTGATGGTATTTGTTTCTCCAAATATTATCTCAGAATCTTTTGCAATCGACATGGTCACATGTAATGATGGTGATGTTCTTGTAAAAAAAACTCAAACTGGAAATCATGCTTGTCTTCATGAATCCTCTGCAAATGTAGTGGTCGCTAGAGGTTGGGGCACTATGGCCCAATCAAACGATAATGTTACTGTAGAAGAAGGTGAAGAAATAGCAGGTCCTGGTTCCTTGCTCGCATTATCACGAGCAAATGTCCCAACGACGATTCCAATGCATCAGGGATTCTACAACGGCCAATCAGTTCACTATATCATAACTGATTCAAGTGATCCTACGCATGCAGAAATCATCACTGAAAGCCAAGGATGGCAAGTTGAACTTGCACCATTGTTGGCAAATGCACCAGATGATGCACTCTCAAAAACATACATGTTTACAAATGGAGTAGCAGGTGATGGTGTTCATGGATTCCAAGGCGAAGTTTTTACAAGTACACCAGCTCAACCAGATATCTACAGTGCACTGACTTCACATGTACATGTTACATGGAATGACGATGCCTCTTCAAGAATCCTTGATTCTGATGAGATGATAATGGCAGCAGCTGATGCAGGTGAAGTTATACTCACTGAAGTTTCAGTAGTTCTTAACATGCCACAAATAATTTGGCCTGAAGGTCAGATGATGGTAAAAGAAGACAAGGCATTAGCTGATGATACTCCATATGGTGGAGGACAAGTTCTTGACATTGATACAGAAGAAATGACTGTAACATTCATAGCTCATAGAGGTTGGGGACCTGACGGTAGAACCATCTACTATATTGTAACTGATGCTACTCCAAGTGCTCCTGCCGGAATGATGGGAGTGGTCAATGCACCAACATCAGCTAGCTTGATTGCAAACTCTGCAGCAGTAGATCTTTTCCAATTTGGTAATGGAATTATAGGTTCAGGTCCTATGGGATTTCAACCAGGAATCGCAGCAGGAGCACCAGGTGATGCAAACTATTCTCCAATGTGGAGAATATTCGTGATTGGTTGGGAAAATCCTGATAATGCCTCAATTCTTGAGAACAAAGCTGACATTGATGCCTACCAAAAGGCAGGATTGATTTCTGTCGGACTTGCAAGACCAATGGATTCAGATCATATAGTCAATTGTCCATTCATAGATCCCTTCCAATAGGGAAACATCTTTTTTTGTTTATTTTTTTTAAATAATTATACTGTAAAAAAACCTCAATTTAGAATTAATTTTAAATTCAAAGATTATTGATCATATGTAATGCCCTTTGAATCTCTTTGCAGAAATAAAATCTTCAAAGATGTTCCAAATTTAGAAGATATCAAAGCAGATCCTCACATGAAGAAATTATTTTCTTCTGTTTTTACTGGGATGAGTGGTAGATATACCGGGATGAGAATTATTTGTGCAATTACAGAAGAGCCAATGAATACTTTGGAGATTTCAAAAAAATTAGAACTAGATTACAAAACAATACAACACAACATCAAAGTTTTAGAAAGTAACAGCTTTATAGTTAGAGAAGGAGAAGGGTATGGGTATTTATTTTTCCCCCCTCTGACCTAATTTCTTCCAATCTACCTACACTATACAAGGTAATAAGAAAAGTTGAGGATAGACTAGACAAGTCTAAAAAAAATACATTGACTAGTGTATAATTCTAGAAACTACTTTTGATTTTTAAAAATACTATATTTTATAACCATTCATTACTTTCGTAACAGCAAATCCTTCTTTATTATTTCAAGTTTTTGAATAGTTGATGGTTTTTCTTCAACTGAATGAATCCCAAGTTTCAAAAGCTCTTTTTTGTGACTTTCACTTAATTCCAACACACTTACGATTATTACTTTTTTTACCTCCGATGGTCTTGTAGCCTTTAAATCATAAATAAACTCCATTCCGCTATATTTTGGCATACAAACATCAAGCAGAATTAAATCATAGTCATTTTTTAACGCAAGATCTAATCCTTTTCTTCCATCATTTACGCTCTCTACACTATGATGCCCAATAGATAGCATATCTGCATAAAGCTGGCATATTTCTGGAGAATCATCCACATGTAGAATATTCATTACATTGAATCGTTGATGAAGATCATAACTATCTGTGTGTTCATTTTGAACATCAAGCAACGTGGAAATATCTATTGAGAAATTTTTGTGAAAAAACTCATTCTATTCATTCAAATAAAATTTTTGCACAAAAAATTCAAATCTATGTTGTGGTGTTTTGAAAACCACCTAATAGTTAAAACATATTTTATTGTATTGATAGAAATGCCTCATGATGATTTTTTTGAAGCCACTCTTATAGAGTTCACGCAGTGGACTGAAG